>JAQRMW010000012.1 GCA_028599075.1 Urechidicola sp.
TAGAGGAATACATAAGCACAAGTTCTTTTTACATTTAAAGGAATGTGAATATCGTTATAATTATAGAAATAAAAATTTGTATATTAGCACCCTAAAATTAATCAAAGATAACCCTCTTAAACTATCTTGAACCTTAAATAAAATGGGTTTTGGGAGTTATGATTAGTACAGGAAACAATATTTTTAATGAATTTTTGCATTAAAAAAACGCAAAACACTGCCATTAAAAACAATATAATTTTAAGAAGATTTATCGAAAAAAAAGAGAATAAATTCTAAGGCAAATTTTTTTTACAAATTTTTTTTACAAATTTTAAAAATCTGACGTTTCTAAAAAACCCCAATAAACAAAAGAGATTTGAAAAATATCAGAATGTAATATGTTGAAAATCAATAATTAAAAATTAATTGTGATTTTGTAAAAAAGGCAAAATCTTAAAATTTTGTTAAGAACTCATATCGATTGTGAATAAGTAGGGCTTTTATTTTTGACGAATATTTTAAATATTTGTTTCAACCTAATCGAAGCCAAAACCAATTTTTTAACCTCAATTAAGTCCAACTAAAAAAGATGCCTGCAGTAGAACCAATTTTACAAGAAAATAAAGACAGATTTGTAATTTTTCCAATTCAACATCACGATATTTGGGAATGGTATAAAAAACAAGAGGCTAGTATTTGGACTGCCGAAGAAATTGACTTACATCAAGACGTAGTAGATTGGGAAAACAAGTTAAATGATGATGAGCGTTATTTTATAAAACACATTCTAGCTTTTTTTGCAGCATCAGACGGAATCGTAAATGAAAATTTAGCCGAAAATTTTGTTAGTGAAGTGCAATATACAGAGGCAAAATTTTTCTACGGATTTCAAATAATGATGGAAAACATTCACTCTGAAGTGTATTCATTATTGATTGATACGTATGTAAAGAATGAGGTTGAAAAAGATGAATTGTTTAGAGCTATCGATATTTTTCCAGCAATTAAAGAAAAAGCTGATTGGGCTTTAAAATGGATAGACAGTGATAGTTTTGCAGAACGTTTAATTGCCTTTGCCGCTGTAGAAGGTATATTCTTTTCTGGAAGCTTTTGCTCTATCTTTTGGATGAAAAAAAGAGGCTTGTTACCAGGACTTACTTTTTCTAATGAGTTAATCTCTAGAGACGAAGGTTTACATTGCGACTTTGCTGTTCACTTACACAACAATCACATTGTAAATAAAGTTCCGAAAGAGCGTATCACACACATCTTAACCAACGCATTAGATATTGAGCGCGGTTTTATTACCGAGTCTTTACCTGTGAGTTTAATTGGAATGAATTCTAAATTGATGACACAATATTTAGAGTTTGTTACCGATAGATTGCTGTTAGAATTTGGCTGTGAAAAAGTGTACAATGCTTCAAATCCTTTTGATTTTATGGAAATGATATCTTTAGAAGGTAAAACAAATTTCTTTGAAAAACGTGTGTCAGAATACCAAAAAGCCGGTGTAAAATCTGGTAGCACTGGAAGCATCTCTTTTGATGCTGACTTTTAAGTTTGCTAAATCCCCATTTCTTTTTTAATTAAAAGAACTCATAGTTTAGTTTTCAACTTTTTTGAAAACCCCAAAAAACCAAAATGCAAGTCAGTTGTTAAACTGACGGACAAGAAGAACCTACTTTAAAATTCAGTTTGAATTCTAAAGAAATAACCAATTTAAAACCTATTAAAGCATGTTTGTAGTTAAAAGAGATGGCAGAAAAGAACCGGTGATGTTCGATAAAATCACTTCAAGAATTCGTAAAATGTGTTACGGGTTAAATAAAATTGTTGAACCTACAAAAGTAGCAATGCGTGTAATTGAAGGGTTATATGATGGTGTTACAACTTCAGAGTTAGACAATCTTGCTGCCGAAACTGCCGCTACAATGACTGTGCAACACCCAGATTATACAAAGCTTGCCGCAAGAGTTGCTGTATCTAATCTACATAAAAACACCAAGAAAACTTTTTCTGAAGTGGTTAAAGACTTATATTCTTATGTAAACCCTAGAACAGGAAAAAAAGCACCATTAATTGCTGATGACACCTACAAAGTGATTATGGATAATGCCGCAAAATTAGATTCTACAATTATCTATAACCGCGATTTTAACTACGATTACTTCGGATTTAAAACCTTAGAGCGTTCTTATTTATTAAAGTTAAACGGAGAGATTGCTGAGAGACCACAACACATGTTAATGCGTGTTGCTATCGGAATTCATTTAGAAGATATTGACGAAGCAATTGCGACTTACGAGTTAATGAGTAAGAAATTTTTTACGCATGCAACTCCAACTTTGTTTAATGCAGGTACACCCAAACCTCAAATGTCTTCTTGCTTCTTATTGCAAATGCAAGATGATAGCATTGATGGAATTTACGACACCTTAAAACAAACAGCTAAGATTTCACAATCAGCTGGTGGTATAGGCTTATCTATTCACAATATCAGAGCTACAGGGTCATATATCCGTGGTACAAACGGAACATCAAACGGAATTGTACCGATGCTAAAAGTATATAATGATACAGCTCGTTATGTAGATCAAGGAGGTGGAAAACGCAAAGGTTCTTTTGCGATGTACATGGAGCCTTGGCATGCAGATGTTTTTGAATTTTTAGATTTAAGAAAAAACACAGGAGCTGAAGAGATGCGTGCGCGTGATTTATTTTACGCTATGTGGATTCCAGATTTATTTATGAAACGTGTGCAAGAAGATGGAGAGTGGACTTTGATGTGCCCTAATGAGTGTCCGCATTTGTTTGATACTTATGGAGATGAGTTTGAAAAACTATACGAAGGATATGAAAAAGTAGGAAAAGGGCGCAAGACAATCAAAGCGCGTGATTTATGGGAAAAAATCTTAGAAGCTCAGATTGAAACGGGGAACCCTTATATGTTGTATAAAGATGCGGCCAATCGTAAATCGAATCAAAAAAACTTAGGAACTATCCGTTCGTCAAACTTGTGTACCGAGATTATGGAGTACACAGCAAAAGATGAGGTTGCTGTTTGTAACTTAGCATCGATTGCAGTTTCTATGTTTGTGAGTGAAGATAAAGAAGGAAAGAAATTTTTTAATCACAAAAAATTATATGATGTTACTAAAAAGGTAACTAAAAACTTAGATACGGTTATTGATCGTAATTATTATCCGGTTAAAGAAGCAGAAAATTCTAATTTCCGTCATCGTCCTGTTGGGTTAGGAATTCAAGGATTGGCAGATGCGTTTATTATGTTGCGTCTTCCTTTTACATCGGATGAAGCTAAAACATTGAATCAAGAAATCTTTGAAACAATTTATTTTGCTGCAGTTACGGCATCTATGGAAATGGCAAAAACCAAAGGAGCTTATTCTACCTACAAAGGTTCGCCAATGAGTGAAGGAGAGTTCCAATTTAATATGTGGAATATTAAAGATGATGAATTAAGCGGCCGTTGGAATTGGGGTAAACTGCGTAAGCAAGTCCTTAAAAACGGTGTTCGTAATTCGCTATTAGTTGCACCGATGCCAACAGCATCTACGTCTCAAATTTTAGGAAATAATGAAGCCTTTGAGCCTTATACATCTAATATTTATACACGTAGAGTTTTATCGGGTGAGTTTATTGTTGTGAACAAACATTTATTAGAAGACTTGGTTGAATTAGGTCTTTGGGATAACGCGATGAAAGAAGAAATTATGCGTGCTAATGGATCTATTCAACATATTGATGTAATTCCACAAGATTTAAAAGAATTGTACAAAACAGTTTGGGAATTGAGTATGAAAGACATTATTGATATGGCACGCCATAGAGGATATTTTGTTGATCAATCTCAATCTATGAACTTATTTATGCAGGATCCTGATTATGCTAAATTAACCTCAATGCATTTTTATGCATGGAAATCTGGATTAAAAACAGGGATGTATTATTTAAGAACCAAGTCGGCAGTTAATGCAATTCAATTTACCGTTTCTAAAAAGAATGAAGAAGAAACACCTCTAACTGCAGAAGAATTAAAACAGATGCTAATCGAGTCTCAAAACAATCCAGACGATTGTGATATGTGTGGCTCCTAAAGAATTATCAAGCTCCAAAGCCTGAGGAAACCCTCAATCATATTTTTTTGATTGAGGGTTTTTGTTTAAGTAACAGTATCAAATAATTCTTTCATAGATATTCCAAGAGATTCTGTTAATAATGCTATTGTTGTTACATTTGGTGTCACTAACCCTTTTTCAATTTTATAAATGTATTGCCTATCTTTTCCTGATCTTTTGGCAAGCTCAATTTGAGTTAGTTTTTTTTGCTGTCTAAAATATCTGATTCTGCCTCCTATTCTTAAAGGTATTTCCTTTTTAAGAGAATTAATTTTATTATCAGATAGCTCACACATAGGGGCAATGTGCGTTTTTTAAAAATACATTATGTAACCTTAGAATACTACATTAAAAAATATTTTGTATATTCGTTTTCTATTCACCTAAGAATAGCTTCGGGGAATTTGATCTAAAGTAAAAATTAAATTGCTAGTTTAATAATTCTTTTGCGCAAAAACAGACATCACCATATGTGTCTTAAAAAGAAATATGGAAATTATTTATTCACAATATGCTATTGTGTTAATGGTAGTATATGCCTAAAATTTATTTAAAATGAAAAAAGTAAAATTAAAAGTGTTGATAGCCCTTATTTTAACAGTAACTGTAATATACAATTGTAAAGAACCAGACTCAATTGAAGTAAGTCAAGAAAAAGAAAGTGTAATAACAAATTATGAACTGAAAAAAACTACAAGCAACTCGAAAGGTATGGTTAATTATTCAGTAATAAATGTAACTAAAGAGGATATATACTCCGCTAAATCGTTTAATAATAAAATTAATGAATTAACTAATTTATCCTTAAATAAAAATACTTACTCTTCTATTTTATATTATAATGAAAATGAGTTAATAGGATACGAATTTTTTTTCGAAGAAGAAGCTTACTTGAAACATTCTTTTTACCTTAAGAAAGATGAAATGTTTGAGGAAGTTTTTGAATTATTAGATAATAAAATAGATCCAACAAATGTAGAGTTTGTCATTAGCTTCTATCTATCAGAGTACAATGATTTAGATGCAAAACTACTTATTAATAAAAGTTTTAATTATAATAATTATGAGGAACAAAAATCAGAATTTGGTTTGTTTAAGAATGCAATAATTTACAATCCCAAATTAAATATTGAAGACAATTCAGGTAAAGCATCAAGTAAAGAATTACCTATGATTGGGTGTAATGCAATTTGTGATGCAATGGGTTGGGGTAGTTGTGATTTTGATATTTTAGAATGTACAGGGTGCAACAAATCTTCAAGGGCGAGTAAATTATTAAGTGATGAAAGTTTTACCGTCGAAATAATTAATCAAATGTTAATAGATAATGATGACTTACATTACGATTTTAGAGATTTTCTTGAAAACTCTACTAAATATAAAATTAATTAGTTATTATTATAGTCTGGATGCGTTTATTGATTTGTCCTTTTTTGATTTGAACGATATAAGTGATATATTTAGCATCATTCCCTCTGTTGATATTGCTTTGGACAAGCTACTAAATGGTACAGACCCTAACGCTATAATAGTTGATGTTAGTTTAAAAAATGAGATTATTACACTATTAAATAATGTAAAAAGCAAATCAAATAACATTGACTTTCAATTTATTTTAAATGATATTATAGCAGAAATAAATACTATATCAGGGAAAACAAAAAACGAAATAATAAATGAGCTATAAGAAAGGTATCAAATTAATCTTTTTGTATTTTATACTATACTATCTATTAATCAGGTTAATAAATTTTCCTATTCCTTTTATTTATAAGCTATTTTCTGTAGAGATTAATTTTGATAATAGATACTTGAAATTGGTGTTGTTTCCAATAATTGATTTAGTAACTTTTGTTGCGCTATATTTTATATATAAGAAATATAAATTTAACGGATATTTTTTTAGGCATCTTTTTTTGGTAGCATTATCAATACCACTATTTATAGATTTTGTTACACTTACAGATTACATTGCAAGTGGTTTTGATTCTGATAAATTATGTGAAGTCGGCTATATGGATAACGAAAATATTAGTTGGTTTTTCCCTCTAGATATTAGTGTTCTAATTGTTTCGATATATTTATTTATAAAAACTAGAGCATTACATGAAAAGAGAAGTTTGAAATTGTTGGGAATTTATATGATTCTTTATTTGTTAATGAGATATTGCCTTCCATTGATATTAAAATGGTTGAATATTTTGTAAATAAGTTCTTGCCCTCAATTTTTTTGATTGAGGGTTTTTAAATTGTATTTAAAAGAGTAAAAACGATAGTTAGTTAATCAACAAATTACAACCTCTAATATCAGAGTTATCAAAACGTCCAAGAATTTCGAAAGTAGCATTGTCATGTTTTTTTCCTAAATCTTGCGTTGCAATAAATGAGCAGGAGTTGATATTGGCTAAATCTATTACATTGATTCCACCAGCTTTTCCATTTGACAATAAAGTTAGTGGGTCTTCTGTATCGCGAATTAAAATATCCATCCATGGTGGGCATTTAAAAGTTCCGTTGCCTTTAGAATATCCTTGCGATAATAGCTCTGTCATACCATATTCTGAATGAATTTCATTAACACCAAACCCTTTAGCTAGAATAGTATGTAACTCTTCTCTAATCATTTCTCTGCGTCTTCCTTTCATGCCTCCAGTTTCCATTATGATAGCATCTTGTAAGTTGAATTGTTGTGATTCAACCAAATCTAAAAGTGCATAAGAAACCCCTAATAGCAAGATTTTTTTATCTGAGTTTTTATGATTTTGAAGAATTTTTGAAAGTCTTTTTGTATCATCTAAAAAAAAACCACTTAGCGGATTCTTAGATTTTTTTATCAAATCATCAACCATATAAATTAGTGATGAGCCTTCTCGTTTTAGATAACTTGGCAACAATGCGAGTACAGTATAATCTTCAATATTTCCATAAAAATGTGAAAATCCATTTCTATAACTTTTTTCATACAAAGAAAGGTCTGTTACCAAATGCCGACTTTGAACACCAGTGGTTCCACTACTTAAAAAGGTTTGTTGTATTGTTTTTTTTGATGATAACACTTTATGCGATTTAAAAAATTGAATAGGTAAAAAAGGAATTTCTTTGATATTTGAAATGCCCCTAATATCAATCTTTAAAAAACGCAGGAAATCATGATATACTTTACAATTTTTAGTTTGAAATCTAAAAACCTCCAAGGCTCTTTGTTCAAATTGCTTTTTAGAAGTAATATTAAAAATTGAAGATTGTATCATATTCGCAACAAAAATAGTATAAATTTACGCAACCTTTAAAGGTTTTATGTATCCTAATAAGACAAACAAATCCCTAAATCAATTAACAATGAGACAATATTTAATCTTATTTTTTGCTGTAATTACCTTTGCAGGTTGTTCTTCAAACGATGATGATAATTACCATTTTGAATATGTACCCGTTTTGAGTGCTGATGTGCCAACAGAGTTTGTCTACGGCCAAACATATAGACTTATTGTAACATACGAAATGCCAAATAGTTGCTATTCTTTTTACCATTACGACTATATTTATGAAGGTACATCAAGAATGGTTGCACCAATTGCAATAGTAAATGATGACGAATTATGCACACAAGCAACTTATGAAGGTTCGTTTTTTGTTTTTGTACAAGCATTGCAGTATGAGCCTTATGTATTTAATTTTTGGCAAGGAGAAGATGTTGACGGAGAACCAATTTATTTAACTATTGAAGTCCCTGTAATTTAGAATATAACCAACGAAGCCAATGAGTTTAAAAAAACTCATAGAAAAATGTGCAAAAAATGACCGAAAAGCACAAGCAGAAGTTTACCAAATTTACTCTGGTAAGCTCTTCGCAATATGCTTAAAATATTCTAGAAATAAAGCAGAGGCTCAAGACAATTTACAAGACGGATTTATTACGATTTTTAACAAGATTCAAAGCTTTAACCATAAAGGGTCTTTTGAGGGTTGGATGAAACGTGTTGTAATTAATACGGCATTACACAAGTATAGACGCAAAAGCCTTTTGAGTATTGTTACCGAAGAAATTCCTGAAGATATTGTTATAGAGGTTGATGAAGAATTAGTTTCTATGGATTACTTATTAGAAATCATTCAACAATTACCAGACAGATACAGACTAGTTTTTAACATGTATATATTGGACGGATATTCACACAAAGAAATCGCAGAAGAATTAAATATTACTGAAAGCACATCAAAATCTAACTTGTGTAGAGCGCGTATGATTTTGAAAGAACAAATTGAAGAAAATTTTCAAAAAAAAAGTAAAAAGCAAAGATCATGAAACCAAATAAAAACATAGATCGACTGTTTCAAGAGAAACTCCGAGATTTTGAGGAGATGCCTCCCGACGATGTTTGGGATAATATTGATGCACAACTGAACGGAAAAAAGAAAAGACGTATTATACCTATCTGGTGGCGTTATGCTGGAGTTGCAGTTGTTTTATTATTGCTCACTTTTAGTGGGGTTCAATATTTTAAAACCGTAGACAATGTAATCGATATTGATAATACTATTGTGGATATTAATAATAACGATACTCCATTAATTGATGAAAATAAAGAAATAAACGACACATCTAATAATAATATAATTGTATCGTCTTCTGATAATTTTGATGAAAAACAATCGCCAACAACAATTAACCAAGATGATAATGTTATAAATAATGAACAATTTATCCAAAATGACTCTAGTGCAAAAGAGAGTAATGTAGTTACTAAAAACAACACCCAAAGGTTAACAACTGAATCAAGACAAGAACAAGTTGCCACATTAAAGGATGAGAAACCAATTGCAGAGACAAATTCCCTGATTGCAAAAACAGAAGTGAATAAAGCTTTAGATAAAAATCAAACACATACAGCTAATGAACATTTATCGATTAATGAAGATTTGAAAAAATCATCAAAAGAATCAACAAATTTAAATGAGATTGCAACAACTGATTTACCGACTAACACAATTGTAAATCAATCAGAAATATTAGATGAGAAGAAAGTGACTGAAGAAGTTGCTTATGAACACATTGAAAATTTAGAGGATACGTTAGATGATAAATATAAAATTCCAGTAGAAGAAAAAACAGATGATGTAACTAAACGATGGTCGGTTGCAACTGTAGTTGCTCCAGTGTTTTATAATTCATTTAATACAAAGGGCTCTCCGTTAGATTTACAATTCGAAAACAGCCCAAAAGAGGGTAGCCAAACAGTTTCTTATGGTGTTAAAGTCGAATACAAATTGAATAATAAATGGAGCGTTCAATCTGGAGTATCTATGATTAATGTTGGATATTCTGTTGGCGATGTGTATATCAATCCTAGTACACAAGCAGGTTTAGCATCAAGGTTAACAAATGTAGATTATATACCAACAGCTACAATTTTAAATGTGTCTACTCAAAATATTATAAGCGATAATCTAATAGAAACTTCAATTACAGAGCCTATAAAAGGAAGTTTAAATCAAGAATATGGATATGTAGAAGTACCATTAGAAATAAAATATAGCCTTACTAATGGCAAATTAGGCGTACACCTTATTGGTGGTTTTAGTACACTCTTTTTAAATAATAATGAGGTATTTGTAGAAACTCTAGAATTTTCTTCAGAATTAGGTGAAGCTAGAAATTTAAACAATGTTGATTTTAGTGGAAACTTTGGATTTGATGTTGATTATAGTATCAATAAGCATTTATATATCAATGTGTCTCCGATGCTTAAAGTTTATACAAATACGTTTTCAGAAAATTATGAAAATTCAGATAATTTTAAACCCTATCTCTTCGGTGTTTATACCGGATTGAACTATAGATTTTAGTTGGTTAGTTAGTTTGGTTTGGTCACCAAACGTAAAAAACCGCTTACTTAATTGTAAGCGGTTTTTCTTTTTTAATGTGTATCTTTATGCTCTCAAATTTTTATAAAAACAATCATGAAAAATATTACAGAATCACTAAAACAACTTGGTATTGAAGAACTAAATTATGGGGTTTCTACGGGTCTTAATAATTTTGGAAGTGGTGAGGTTATCGAATCTTACTCACCTGTTGATGGTAAACTTATTGCAAAAGTAACAACAGCTTCTAAAGATGATTTTGAACGCGTAATGCAAGCATCAACAGAGGCTTTTATGTCTTTTAGAAATATGCCTGCTCCACAAAGAGGTGAAATTGTTCGCCAATTTGGAAATAAACTTAGAGAGTTAAAAGAACCCTTGGGTAAATTAGTTTCTTATGAAATGGGAAAATCCTTACAAGAAGGATATGGAGAAGTTCAGGAAATGATTGACATCTGTGATTTTGCAGTTGGATTATCTAGACAATTAAATGGTCAAACAATTCCTTCAGAACGCCCAGGGCATGTAATGAGAGAACAATGGCACCCTATAGGTGTAGTTGGTATTATCTCAGCATTTAATTTTCCTGTTGCTGTTTGGGCTTGGAATACTGCATTAGCATGGATTTGTGGTGATGTGTGTGTGTGGAAACCTTCAGAGAAAGCTCCTTTGTGCTCAATAGCATGTCAAAATATTATTGCAGCAGTTTTAAAAGAAAACAACTTGCCAGAAGGAATTTCTTGTATAATCAATGGAGATTACAAAGTAGGTGAAATGATGACAACAGATACTAGAATTCCTTTGGTTTCTGCAACCGGCTCTACAAGAATGGGAAGAATTGTTGGTACAACTGTTGCTCAGCGTTTTGGAAAATCATTATTAGAGTTAGGGGGTAACAATGCAATTATTATTACACCAACTGCTGACTTAAAAGTAGTTGTTCCGGGTGCTGTATTTGGTGCTGTAGGAACTTGTGGACAGCGTTGTACATCTACAAGAAGATTAATTATTCACGAATCGGTTTATGATAAAGTAAGAGATGCGATAGTTGGAGCTTATGGGCAATTAACAATTGGAGACCCTCTTGATGAAAAAAATCATATTGGTCCATTAATTGATGCTGATGCTGTAAACACTTATCTAGCTGCCATTGAAAAAGCAAAATCAGAAGGAGGTAACGTATTAGTTGATGGTGGTGTTTTAGAAGGAGATGGTTATGAAAGCGGATGCTATGTTAGACCAACGATTATTGAAGCTGAAAATCATTTTGAAATAGTACAACATGAAACATTTGCTCCTATTTTATATTTATTGAAATATTCTGGAGAAGTTGAAAATGCAATTGACAAACAAAATGGTGTTGCGCAAGGATTGTCTTCAGCAATCATGACTAATGAAATGAAAGAAGCAGAGAAATTCTTGTCTTATGCAGGTTCTGATTGTGGAATTGCAAATGTAAATATTGGAACTTCTGGTGCAGAGATTGGTGGAGCTTTTGGAGGTGAGAAAGAAACAGGTGGTGGACGCGAGTCTGGTTCAGATGCATGGAAAGTATATATGAGAAGGCAAACCAATACTGTAAATTACTCAGATGAATTACCTTTAGCACAAGGAATCAAATTCGATTTGTAAAAAACATTAATTTAAAACAGCAGCCATTTTAGTTTTTAAGATGGCTGTTTCTTTTTTACGGGTATTTCACTTTTCTTAAAATTCTTATTGAATCTTTATATTGAATATAAGATGTTTTATCATTTAAGCTTCTCAGATAATTTTTTGCTTCTTGTAACTTGGCTTTTGCTTTTTCAAAACCATTTAATGCGCAAATTAAATAGGTGGTTGGAAAATTTTTGACCGCCTTTTGTTCATCGGGAGTTAGTGACTGATTTGACTTTAGCTTTTCTAAAATAGCATTATTGGTATTGTAAATATGATGCAATACCTTTTTGTCAAAATCTGGGGCTTTAAATAATAATTCTTGAACAATATCATGTTTACCATTGTCTTTAAAATGGATGATTGTTTTTTCTAACGGATAATATTCATAGGTATTATTAACACCTAATTTCACATATTCTGTGATAATAAATGAAGAGCTATTAAAAGATATCTTTACTTCATCTAAAGAAGAATAAAATAGACGAACTTGCTCATTGACCAATTCAATATCAACTCTAGAATAGAATGTTTTTTTTCCAACAACTTTCTTTTTCCCTGCCCAACAAACAACAAATTGTTCTTTAAAAACCCTGTATTGCGGTTTGTATTCTTGATTGTGGTTTTTATAAAAATCAAATACCCCATCTAGCAATAATTCAATATTATTTCTTGAATTTTTTTCAATAGCATCAACGATGTTTTTATTGCTATTAAGCAATTCAACATTTTCAACAACAGGAACAGAGTTACTACCTCTTCTATAAAAAATTGTTTGCCTTGGATATTTCCAAGAATTTTTTTTAAACGAACTTATTTTTGGAGTAGGATGAATCGTAATCAATCCAACAACCTTATGTTTTTGTAGTTTTGGAAAACGCACATTTTCATATTGAACTTTTGGAGGGTTGGCTAAATAGGCATTCACCAAATGTTGAATTTTGCTATCATCAAAAAAATCTACTCCCAAAATTTTATTGGTTTCATCTTCAACTCCAATGACTATATAAGAGTTATTTTCTGGGTTAGAATTAGATAAGGCACAGATGTGTTTTATAAACTTAGCCTTCCCAATTTTTGTACTAAAATTTAACTGTTGCTTTTTATCGTAAAAACTATTCTCATCATTATGTGAGAGTAGTTTTTTAATTAAAAGCCGCTTGTTTATCATCTTGTAACTTTGAGTTTTAAAGGTAAAAAAATAATTTAGATTCTCATTTCATTGGAATTGATATTTGGTTAAAATACATAGATAAAAAAAGCCGCCTGCTAATTGCAGACGGCTTAAATTCAATTGGCTATAAAAATAGCCAACCAAAAATCAACTAACCAAACTTTATCTTAAATGCTTTTCTCTAACTAATTTATTTCTTTTCACTTTAGTACGTTTTCTACCTTCAATACTTACACTTTCATCATCTTTTTTTGTTTCGGCCTCTTTCATTATCAAAATAAAATCTCTACCAGTAAACTCATAAAATGTTCCTGAGTTGACATGATACAACTCAATAGTACCATCATCTAGAACGACTAATTCAAACTCTTCATTGTATCCTAAATCATAATCTAATGTTAAAATTTTAAAGTTGTCATATCCAGCTACATCAAAGATTTCGTAATCACCAACATAGTCCCAAAATACATTTCCAATATTCAACCCTAAGTCATCAATAGAAGAATAAAAGGTGGTGATATTTTCAGGAGTAAAGGCTAGATAATTTTCGTTATCAAAATCATTTTGTGCCCCAGAAATACTTCTATAAGTTTTTTCCCACCCTACATATTCTTGTAAAAAATACTCGATGTTATCATAGAATACTTTGTCATAATCAAAGTTGTTTCTCTGATAGCCTTCTAAATAATATGTAACGTTGTATTGTCTGCTATACAGCGAAATCTGATCGTTAGATAATTGTCGCACTTCAAAATCTACCACCCCATCTAAATCATGATCTATAGTTAATGTTGTACTATAAATATCGTAGGTATTATAATACCCAACAGGGATACCAAATCCACTTCCTGCACTACCAATTCCTACCAAATTATTATTGGCATATAATCTTCCGTTTCTAAAAGACAATGTAAATGCAAATGACATAAATGGAATGTCTCCAGTACCAGTTGTTGCGTGATAATCAACATACCACAGCTCATAGTCTGTCAATAACATTTCTAATGAGATAGGTTGCTCCTCATTAGGAGGGTAATAATCATCTTGATAACAAGATGTAAATACTATTGCTGATAATATAACTGTGAAAAATATTTTAATTGTCTTCATAATGGTTGGTTTTATGATTCAGGTAGTAGTTTCCAAATTCTGTGCCAAAGAGAAATGAGGCAATTAAAAAACCTCATCATTTCTGATGAGGCGCTTCTATTTTTTATAAAAAGTTTTCTTAATTGTTCAATGCTCCAGTGCTTTAAAATTTGACTCCACTTCGCTACGCCTAATTGTTCAATGCTTCAGCACCACCAACAATTTCTAAAATTTCATTAGTAATTGCAGCTTGACGCGCTTTGTTATAAGTCAATAATAACTCATCACGTAATTCAGCAGCATTGTCTGTAGCTTTATGCATTGCAGTCATTCTAGCTCCATGTTCTGATGCATAAGAATCTCTAATAGCTTTATATAATTGAGTTTTTAAAGACTTAGGGATTAACTCTAAAACAATTTCTGTTTTACCAGGTTCAAAGATATAATCGGTATTGTTATCTGATTCTCCTTCTACTTTTTCGATAGGTAAAAATTGTTCTATTTGAACGATTTGAGTAGCAGCATTTTTGAATTGATTGTAAATGATTTCAACTTTATCATAAGCACCATCAACATATAAATCCATTATTTGCTGAGCGATTTTAGCAACATTATCAAAAGTTAAATCGTCAAAGACTTCCGATTTATTTTCAATAACATTAAACTCTTTTGTTAGTAAGTCATTTCCTTTTTTACCAATTGCATATACACCAACCTCTTTACCAGAATAGCTGTCAGAAGCGTGTTTTATGGCTCCTTTAATTACCGAAGAATTAAATCCACCACATAAACCTCTATTAGAGGTAACAGCAATTAATAACACTTTTGAAATTTCACGTTGTTCAGAAAATGCACCACCTGCATCAGCATCTAAAGTAGCACTTAAACTTTGTAAAAGTTGTGTTAATTTATTTGCATAAGGACGCATTTGAGTGATTGCATCCTGAGCTTTTTTTAACTTTGCAGCCGATACCATTTTCATGGCACTAGTAATCTGCATCGTAGACCCGATGGATGTAATTCTGTTACGTATTTCTTTTAAATTTGCCATACTCTTTTTTAATTATGAATTATGAATTACGAGTTTTCAATGATTCGTAATTATCAATTCGTAATTTGTAATTAGATATATTGTGCTGAAATCTCCTTAGCAGCTTTTGCTAAAGTATCAGTAACTTCGTCAGTTAATTTTCCAGACTTTAAAATATCCAAAGCATCTCTATGTGTTGCATTTAAATACTCTAAATAGTTTGCTTCAAATTCTTTTACTTTATCAACAGGTACGTCTTTCAATAAGTTTTTAGATCCTGCATAAATAATTGCAATTTGATCTTCAACAGTAAACGGACTTGCTTGACCTTGCTTTAAGATCTCAACATTACGTTTCCCTTTTTCAATTACATTCATGGTAGCTGCATCTAAATCAGAACCAAACTTTGCAAATGCCTCTAACTCGCGGTATTGTGCTTGATCTAATTTTAAAGTACCTGCTACTTTCTTCATCGATTTAATCTGAGCGTTACCACCAACACGTGATACAGAAATACCTACGTTAATTGCTGGACGAACACCAGAGTTAAATAAATCCCCATCTAAGAAAATTTGACCATCTGTAATAGAAATTACATTGGTTGGAATATATGCTGACACATCTCCTGCTTGCGTTTCAATAATTGGCAATGCCGTTAATGATCCACCACCTTTAATTTTTTCTTTTAAAGAATCGGGGATATCATTCATTTCTGCAGCAATCTTATCATCATTAATAACTTTGGCAGAACGTTCTAATAATCTAGAATGTAAATAAAATACATCACCAGGATATGCTTCACGTCCCGGAGGTCTTCTTAATAATAAAGATATTTCACGATACGCAACAGCTTGTTTTGATAAATCATCATAAACAATTAATGCTGGTCTACCAGTATCTCTAAAATACTCTCCAATTGCAGCACCTGCAAACGGAGCATATACTTGCATTGCTGCAGGATCTGATGCATTTGCAGCAACAACAGTAGTATAAGCCATTGCTCCTTTTTCTTCAAATAAAGCTACAATACCAGCAACGGTAGATGCTTTTTGACCGATGGCAACATAGATACAATAAACAGGATTCCCTGCATCGTAAAATTCTTTTTGGTTGATAATAGTATCAATCGCAACAGTAGATTTACCAGTTTGGCGGTCACCAATAATCAACTCACGTTGACCTCTACCAACAGGAATCATAGCATCAACTGCTTTTAATCCTGTTTGCATTGGCTCAGTTACTGGCTCTCTAAATACAACACCAGGAGCTTTACGCTCTAAGGGCATTTCGAAAGTTTCACCTTGAATAGGCCCTTTACCATCAATAGGATTTCCTAAGGTATCAACAACACGACCAACAATTCCTTCACCAACATTTAATGAAGCAATACGGTTTGTACGTTTTACAGTTCCTCCTTCTTTAATTTCGGTAGAAGCACCTAAAAGTACCACACCAACATTATCTTCTTCAAGGTTCAATACGATACCTTCCAATCCGTTTTCGAACTGAACTAATTCACCATATTGTGCATTTGCTAAACCGTAAACACGTGCAATACCATCACCTATTTGTAATACTGTCCCTACTTCGTCAAGAGATGCACTTCCGTCAAATCCTGCTAATTGTTGCTTTAAAATTGCTGATACTTCAGCTGGTTTTATTGCTGCCATTTTATTTGTTTTTAAAAACTAAATTTCTTGTACTCTTAAATTATGCGCTAAACTGTCTTTTTAAAACAGATAACTTATTTGCAATACTTGCATCGTATTGTACATCGCCAACACGTAAAATAAATCCACCTATTATGTCTGGATTGATTTCATTTTCTAAGATTGCTTCTTTCCCTGTCAATTCTTTTACCTTTGCTAATACTTGCTTTTTTATAGTATCTGTTAAAGGAATTGCAGTTGTAACTACCGCATTTTCTTTTCCAGATAAAGAATCGTATAAAGAAATATATTGTTCTGCTACACTTCCAAAATCAGACAATCTTTTATTTTCAATTAAAAGATCAATTAACTTTGTAGAAATTGCATTGATATTATTTTCAAAAATTGCCAATAGCGCATTTTTCTTTACATCTGATTTTATGATTGTACTTTCTAAAACTAGTTGTAACTCATCGCTACTTTCTATAGTCGTTGAAATTAATTGCATATTTGTATACGTTTCATCAGCACTTTTTTGTTCTTCTGACAAACTAAATAATGCTTTTGCGTATCTTAATGCTGCTCTGTTATTACTCATTGCTATCTATTTAGCTGATTGTAACTTCTTTTAATAATTGCTCAATCAATGCTGATTGCTCTTTATCATTTGCCAATTCTTTTCTCACAACTTTTTCTGCAATACCAACTGATAATTCAGCCACTTGAGTTTTAAGTTCAGTAATTGCTTTTTGTTTTTCTGATTGAATTGTAGCTTGTGCTGCTTCAATAATTTTTGAGGCTTCAGCTTTCGCTTCGTCCTTTGCTTCAGTAAGCATTGTCTCTTTAATAGCACGAGCATCTTTCATCATCTCATCACGTTCAGTTCTTGCTTCTTTTAAGATACGCTCATTATCCGCTTGGATATTTTGCATTTCTTTTTTAGCGTTCTCTGCTGATGTCAATGCATCTTTAATTCCATTTTCTCTTTCATCAAGTGCTGAAAGAATTGGTTTCCAAGCAAACTTCTTTAATAAAACAAGAAGTAAAAGAAATAATGTGATCTGCCAAAAAAACAGTCCAAAAGAGAAATCGTTTATTAACTTTTCCATCGATTATAGTTTAAATATTTTTTTAATTTTAATTAAACAACAATTGCAACCAACCGTTGCAATTGTTGTTTGGGTTTTTAGTTTACTGCAAACAATGCAGCAAAACCAATACCTTCAATAAGCGCTGCTGCAATCAACATAGCTGTTTGAATTTTTCCGTAAGCTTCTGGCTGACGAGCAATAGCGTCCATTGCTGAACCACCAATTCTACCGATACCGATACCGGCACCAATTACTACTAAACCTGCACCTACAATAGCTGGAATTTCCATAATATATATAATTAAAAATTAAACATTCAAATTTACTTCGGCTACGCTCTGTAACCTAATGTGCTTCATCATGCTCTTCAACTGCAAAGCCAAAATATAAGGCTGATAACATGGTAAAGATATATGCTTGTAATAAAGCTACTAAAAGTTCTATCATCGAAATGGCAAAGGATAACACAAATGTTAAACTGCTACCAATCCAATTTTGGAACACAAATATTAAACCTATCAAACTCATCAATACAATGTGTCCTGCCATAATGTTTGCGTACAAACGAATCATTAAAGCAAAAGGTTTAATAATTACTCCTAACAATTCAATAGGAGCTAATATTATTTTCATTGGAACCGGAACACCTGGCATCCAAAAGATATGTTTCCAGTAATTTTTATTTCCTGAAAATTGTGTGATTAAAAATGTGATTAATGCCAATGCAAAAGTAACAGCAATGTTACCTGTAACATTTACCCCTAATGGAGTCAATCCAAATAGATTTAAGAACCATACAAAGAAAAACACGGTTAATAAATATGGCATATATTTTCTGTATTTATTTTCTCCAATGTTTGGAATTGCAATCTCGTCTCTAATATATAGGATAATTGGTTCTAAGAATCTACCCGCACCAGTTACGATTGGTCCTTTTTTAAATGATTTAGCCATACCAACAAAAGCCAACCACATTAAAAGCCCTGTAATTAAAATCATCAATACACTTTTAGTGATTGAAAAATCTAAAGGCTTATCATTTGTTGGGTGATGATGATCGTCTAGGTTAATCGTCCCTTCAGCATCCGTTTTGTAAACTTTGTTGTGATATAACTTATAGAAGTTACCATTGTTTTCTGCAACAGTTTCACCGTGATGAAATTTTGAAGACAAAAATACTTGTAATCCATTATCCCAAAGAATCACTGGAAGGGGGAAACCATAATGTACACCCGTTTCAGAATCACTGAAGAAAATAAAATCGTGAGAATCTAATAAGTGATGATTAATGCTTTCTTTGATTTTGTCTTTTAGACTCACCTCTGCAGGAGTCCCTTCGTGCTCATCATTTTGCTCATGTTGTGCAAACAGGGTTGTACTAAAAACTAAAAGTACGATAGTAAGGAATTTTACTAATGAAAATCTTTGCATGGTAAACAAATTATAGTGTCTTTAAAAATCCGTGCAAAAATAGGGTTCTTTATCAAAAAGAAAAAACAATTTTCACTCTTTTTTAAAGAATAGATTTATTAGGAAGAAGTCTGATTATTAAGCTGTTTAGAAAGGTATATAACATCAGCAATTAAAGACAGCGCATACGGGATAAAAAAAGTTGTAAACTCAATAGTTTGCATCTTGTCATCAGCTCTATATGTTGGGTAAAAAACAATAAAGAAAACAAGAAATTTTAAGCCACTGCCTGCCATAAAAATAAAGCCTGCTTGAGCCGATTTTTTTTGCATTGTTTTTTCGATAACTAATAAAACAATTGCTGCCAAAATAAAATTGATGAGATACGAAAGAACAATCATATTTTCGAACAATGGTTTTTCGAGAAAATTAAGAATTGCCAAATGGAGAGAGAAAACAACAATTAGCGCAATTAAAAGTTTTACTAAATAAATAAATATAGCACGCATTAATGATTTAGTTTTTTTGTTTGAACTACCACTGCATATAAAGAAATGATTAACCCAATAAGCGTCATAATTAAAGTAAACCAATTCTTTTCATTAGGATATGTGGCATCTAACCATTTACCTAAATAGACTGCCAAATAAATGGTGGCTCCCATCTGAAAAGTAATTCCGGTGAGCTGTAAGTATTTATTAAGCGGTTTTTTCTTCTTCTTTTTGTCCACCATTGTTTTTCAATTCTTTTACACCAGATTTCATTTCGCATGTGGCATTAAAAGTTGCTCCGGGTTCTACAGACAATTTATTGATAAATACTTCGCCATTTATTTTTGCTGAACCTTTTAAAGAGAGTAATTCAGAAACAATTAATTTACCAGAAAAAGTTCCTTCAATATCTGCATTACTACATTGAACATCACCTTGTACAATTCCTTCGGCACCAATAACAACTCTACCGCTTGTAATAATAGTTCCTTCTACAGATCCGTCAATTCTAAAGTCGCCATCTGAATTTATATCGCCGGCAATGGTTGTGTTTTTTGCAATGATATTGCGTTCTAAAACTTGGTTGGTATTTTTTTTATCTGCAAACATAATTTTGGGGTTTATGTGTTAATTTTTTTTATTGATAGTTTCAATAACTTCTTTTGCTTTTTTACCTTCTTCGGTGTTTGAGTAATTAAGCGCTACAAATTCTAGAGCAGATTTAAACGCTTCGGCTCCTTGGGTTTTACCAATAGCAAAGGCTCTTAGTAATTCAAATTTTGGAAGAATTGGCAAATCAACATATAGGTTAATTGCTTTTTCTGTTCTATCTATTACCTTCTCATAATAGGCACCATCATAATCGCAATAAACATCTTCATATATTTTTTCGGGAGAGTTTTCATCATCTGCATCTGCCACCACACTTGCAGGGTCAGAAATTATTTTTGCGTATTTCGTGTTAGCATAATTGGTGACAATATCATTTTTGTAAAAATCAGACTTGGTTGAATTTAATTCTGAATAAATCTTATACAAATGATATTTTGTTGGGAGAATCAATCGGTCTTCTGGAGTAAAAGTCAATAAATCTTCAAAACGATAAGAGGCTAATTCTAGTTCTTTAAATTGTTCTTTATATATCAACCCTAAATTATAATAAGCATCATTTCTGTTAAACGAAAGGCTATCAATTACATTTTGGTCAGTTGGGATTAGTTTTAAATAAGTGTTGACATCATATTTTTCAGATTCATCAATTTCAACTTCTGCAATTGTGTTTTCATCTTGTTGACCTGAGCTAAAAGTACTTTTATCTGACATTCGCCAATTTTCTTCATAAGGTCTATTGCCCCAAACTTGAAAGAATTTTTGTTGACCAAAACCTGATAATTGGTTGTTGTAAAAATACCATTTTCCGTCGTTCGATGTTTGATTGTCATCATCAAAACTTCCAAAACCAGTATTTTGTTGTTGTTCAGCCAAGGCATCTGCAATTTCTTTTTGAGCAATTAAATCATCAATATAAGATTGAAAATATTCAGTCTGTTGCTCTTCAGTCATGTGAACTAAATTTAAGATACTGTCGTTTTTTTGAGCAATGGCTTCATAAAGAATTACATCATCTAAATTGTTTCGTTTACGTTCTAATTTTCGCAATCGTTTTGTTGTTCTTTCTTGAGGGATGTTTAAAACACTATCGTAATAAGCACCTGCAACTACAAAGTTTGCTTTGTCAAAATGTAAATCACCTAATTTTTCATAAGACAAACCTTTTTGAAATTGCTTTGCATTTTTTGCATGTACTGATTTATTAAAATTTTGTTCAGCAATCGCAAATTGTTCTTGTTTCTCATAAACCAGTCCAGCTTGAAAATACAACTCATCTAAATAAGGTCTGTTTTCACGATCGTTTATCAACTTAGTTAGGTGATGATTTAAAGCCAGAATATCAGTACCGTCATCTAAATTTTTTGCGATTTCAATTTCAGAATGAATTTGATATTTATACGGAATTCGTTTCATTTCAATAATCTGTTGAAAGACAACATTAGAAGAATCCTTATAATTTTCTTCGCGATAAATCTGACCCAATATAAAAAGATTCCGCGCTGTTTGCTCTCTGTTATTAGCTGTTCTTACCGCTTGTTTTAAATGATGCTTTACCAAATGGGTACTATCCATTTCTGTATATACCATAGCAATGGCAGTATGTGCATCTTCTATAATTACTTCGTCGTATATAGCTTCTTTATTTAGCATAAGTTGAAGTGATTCTAATGCTAATTCTTCATTATTGATTCTTAAAAAAGTTTTGGATCTCCAGATTCTAGTTTCAGGATTTAAATCGGCAGTAGGATAATTTTTAATCACATAAGTAAAAGCTTCTAGGGCAGGAACAAAGCGTTGTGAATAATAGCGTGATTTTCCTAACAATAAATAGGCATTATCAATTTGACTATTGCGTTCTGTACCCGCAATGTTCATCCCATGTCTTTGAACTGCTTTTACCGCTTTTTCTTCGGCACGTTCAAAAGAAGCGTTTGAATTGTCAGTTTCACCTTGAATTCCGGGAAGTGCTAACTTATCAACCTTTAAGGGTTCAATAGGAAGTCGTTGCCAATAATCATCAACATATTTATCGTTGAGCTCTTGCAAACCTCTTTCTAAAGCAACCTCTCCATTATAAAGAATATTGTACTTGGTATTCATTGAATGAAAACCTCTATTAAGTGCCGCATCTTTTGTTCTAGAACAACTTGCTATTAGTAGCAAAGCGCCAATAAAAAGATATGTATAGTGAACCTTTTTCAATTAGGGAAAATTTGTACTGTTTTAACTTAAATCCGTTGAGGATATTGCCATAAGTTTGTAAAAATACAAATTAAAAAAGAATCTATAGGACTGCTTTTAAAAATACGAAGAATTAGCTCTATAAAACCTTCATTTTGGTTTCAGAAGGTTGAAATATAAGCCCTACATCTCAAACCCTAATTGGACTCCTAATTTAAGAGCAATCAATTTGGTAATACGTGTTCTTAATTCAGGGATTTTTATCTTTTCTACAACATCATTACCAAAAGCATACAACAGCAAAGCCTTAGCTTCTTTAGCCGGAATCCCTCTAGATTGCATATAAAATAAAGCACTTTCATCTAACTGACCAATAGTACAGCCATGTGAACATTTTACGTCATCAGCAAAAATTTCTAGTTGTGGTTTAGCATTGATAGATGCTTTATCTCCAATTAAGATATTATTGTTTTGTTGAAAAGCATTCGTTTTTTGAGCCTCTTGGTCAACAATAACTTTTCCGTTAAACACCCCTGTTGATGCATCATCATAAATACCTTTATATAATTCAAAACTTTCACAGTTAGGAAACTTGTGATGTATCAAGGTATGATTGTCTACATGCTGTTTGTCTTTTAGAATCGAAATTCCATTAATATGAGATTCAACATGTTCACCTTCATGAAAAAACTCTACATTATTTCTAGTCAGTTTACCACCAAAAGAAAAGGTGTTTACCGAAGCAATACTGTGTTCTTTTTGTTGCACAAACATGTTGTCAATCAACGATGCATTTGTATTGTCATTTTGAATTTTATAATAATCGACAATAGAGCGTTTGTTTACAAATAATTCGGTTACAGAATTTGTTAATGCAGCATTATCAGTCAAACTTTGATGGCGTTCAATAATTTGCACGTGCGAGTTTTCGCCGACAACAATTAAGTTACGCGGTTGTAATAAAATTTCTTTTTCATTACCAGTATAAAAATTTACAATCTGAATTGGCTTTGGTAATACTGTGTTTTTTCCAATGTTAATATATGCTCCTTCTAAGGCAAATGCGGTATTTAAATTGGTAAGACTGTTTTTATGATTTGCAATTTTATTGAAAAAATTGTCGATAACCATTTTGTATTTAGGCTTCTTTAGTGCCGCAGACATCAAACAAATATCATAACCGTCGTGTGTAGTTTCTGATAGAAAAGAGCTGTAAACGCCATCAATGAAAACAACTTTGTATGAATCTATTTCATGCAAAAAATACTTTTTAACATCTTTAAATTCAATGGCTGATTCACTTTCTGGGAAAACACTATAATCGTGATTTAATACAGATTTTAGCGAAGTATATTTCCACTCTTCATCTTTTCTGGTTGGGAACCCTTCTTTTTCAAAAGAGGCCATTGCCTTAGATCGGATACCATGAACGGTAGAATCTAAATCTACTTTACCACGGTTTTCCATAACCATGAATGATGATATTAATTTTTCGTGTAATGACATGTGATGTGTTTCATGTTTGTTGTTTAAGGTTTCTAGTTTTTAAACTTTAAACCTTTGTAATCTTTTTTGTTTAAATAAGAAATAAAATTAGCAATACGCTTATTTAAATTTTCATATTCAGTTATCAAAGTATTGAGCTGTATTTTTGAAATATACTCAGAATCAAATAGTCTATATATTTGTGACCTTGTTTCTCCTGCTGATCCTTTTGCAATAGACAAAAATTGTCTAAACTCTATATTTCCATCCCTTTCAAACCCTTCGGCAATATTGTCCATTACAGATCCTGATGAGCTTTTGATTTGTTCTTTAAATTTATAATCTGTTTTTAAATCAGTTGTTTTAGAAATGACTATTATTTCTTTTGATAACCTTCTACCTTCTTGCCAAATTTCTAAATCTTCAAATTTTTTAATTGTAGCCATAACTATTTTTAAACATGAAACTAAAGAAACAAGAAACCTTGATTAAAGATTCTTAACCCAATCGTACCCTTTTTCTTCTAACTCGTGCGCCAATTCTTTGCCTCCAGACTTTACAATTTTTCCGTCGTACAAAACATGCACAAAATCAGGAACTATATAATCTAATAAACGTTGATAGTGTGTAATTACTATGACTGCATTGTCTTCGCTTTTCAATTTATTTACGCCGTTAGCTACAATTTTCAAGGCATCAATATCTAATCCTGAATCGGTTTCATCTAAAATAGCCAACTTAGGCTCTAGCATTGCCATTTGAAAAATTTCATTTCTTTTTTTCTCTCCACCAGAAAAACCTTCGTTTAAAGAACGGGATAAAAATTTTCTATCCATTTCTAATAAAGCTGATTTTTCGCGAATCATTTTAAGCATATCTTTGGCAGGTAATTCTTCCATACCGTTTGCTTTCCTTTTTTCGTTGATAGCGGTTTTCATAAAATTGGTTGTGCTCACTCCAGGTATCTCTACTGGATATTGAAAACTCATAAACACTCCTTTATGTGCTCTTTCATCTGGCGATAATTCTAAGACACTTTCATTGTCTAAAATCACATCACCTTCAGTTACCTCGAAGGATTCGTTACCTGCAACTACCTCCGATAAAGTGCTTTTTCCAGAGCCATTTGGTCCCATGATAGCATGAACTTCTCCAGCATTTACTTTTAAATTAATTCCTTTCAGAATTCCTTTATCTTCTATTCCTGCGTGTAAATTTTTTATTTCTAACATTTTCTATTTTGTTAAACCGTGTATTTGTGTAATTGATTAAACAATTAGCCTACACTTCCTTCTAAACTAATTTCTAATAATTTTTGCGCCTCTACAGCAAATTCCATAGGCAACTTATTTAACACATCTTTGCTAAATCCATTAACGATTAACGCGATTGCTTTTTCTGTATCAATACCTCTTTGATTGCAATAAAACAATTGATCTTCTCCAATTTTACTCGTAGTTGCTTCATGCTCTATTTGAGCAGATTTATTTTTTGATTCTATATACGGAAATGTATGTGCGCCACATTTGTTCCCCATCAATAAGGAATCACATTGCGAAAAATTTCGAGCATTTTCTGCTCTAGCTCCAATTTGAACCAATCCACGATATGAGTTTTGAGATTTCCCTGCAGAGATACCTTTAGAGATAATCGTACTCTTGGTATTCTTACCTAAGTGAATCATCTTTGTACCTGTATCTGCCTGCTGAAAATTATTGGTAACAGCGATTGAATAAAATTCACCTACCGAATTATCACCCTTTAAAATACAACTTGGATATTTCCATGTAACTGCTGAACCGGTTTCAACTTGAGTCCATGATATTTTTGAATTGTTATGGCAAATTCCACGTTTAGTAACAAAATTAAATACACCTCCTTTACCATCTTTATCTCCAGGAAACCAATTTTGAACTGTTGAGTATTTTATCTCCGCATCATCCATGGCTATTAATTCAACAACTGCAGCATGTAATTGATTTTCATCACGAGCAGGTGCAGTACAGCCTTCTAAATAACTTACATAACTACCTTCATCGGCAATTAAAAGTGTACGTTCAAATTGACCTGTTCCTCCTTCGTTTATCCTAAAATAAGTTGATAATTCCATCGGGCATTTTACACCTTTAGGGATGTAGCAAAAAGAACCATCGGTAAATACTGCCGAATTTAATACCGCGTAAAAATTATCAGTTTTAGGAACAATGGTTCCCATATATTTTTTCACTAACTCTGGGTGTTCTTGAATTGCTTCAGAAATCGGCATAAAAAGAATCCCTTTTTCAGCCAAGGTTTCCTTAAAAGTTGTAGCGACAGAGACAGAATCTACCACGATATCCATGGCAATATTGTTCATCTTTTTTTGCTCATCTACAGAGATGCCTAATTTTTTGTACATAGCTAATAAATCAGGATCAACATCATCTAATGTTTTATTTGGATCTACCGATTTTGGTGCAGAATAATAAGCGATTTCTTGAAAATTTGGTTTAGGATAATTTACATTCGCCCAATCAGGCTCCTCCATTTCTTTCCAAATTTTGAAAGCATCTAAACGCCATTCGGTCATCCATTCTGGCTCATTTTTCTTTTTAGAAATAGCACGAACAATGTCTTCATTCAACCCTTTAGGGAATGTGTCTGACTCAATATCAGTATAAAAACCGTACTCGTATTCTTGAGTTTCAAGTTCTTTTTTTAAGTCGTCTTCAGTATATTTATTCATGTGATTTTAAATCTACTTTTGTTTTTATGGGCTTACTTTCCATATTTTATCTGATGCAGCTAGATATTCTGACAATGCGGCTGACCCATACCACTCGTACAATTCGGCTTCTAAATATTTAGCTTTAATTGCTGGATCTGTTTCTAATAATTCCGTTGCCTCTTTTAAAGTTTTTACATCTAAAATAAAAAGGCCTCTAAAGTCGCTATTGTTTTTACCAAACGGTCCAGTTACAATTAATTTGTTTTCATTAACTAAGCGATTGATGTTTTTCAAATGCCCCTCAAAAGCTATTCTTTTTAATTCTATATCTGCCGATGTATTTGTTCCAGATTTAAGAATTACAAAAACAAAGCTTTTCATTCCATAATCATCCGCTCCTAATTTTTGAGCCAATTCAGCATCATAATTTGGATTTGAATTTTGACCAATACTAGAAAATATTGACATAAAAATGATTGGAAGTAGAAGAAGATATTTCATACTAACTGTTCTTAAAGTGAAAACGACTCCCCACACCCACAAGTTCTATTGGCATTAGGGTTGTTAAACACAAAACCAGTTCCGTTAAGTCCGCCAGAATATTCTAGAGTAGTACCTACTAGATACAAGAAACTTTTTTTGTCAACAATGATATGGATACCGTTATCTTTAAAGACTTTGTCTTCTTCAGATTTAGTTTTATCAAATTTTAAATTATATGATAACCCTGAGCATCCACCACTTTCAACACCTACACGAACGAAATCGTTTTGAGAATCGAAGCCTTCTTCTGTCATTAACTCTACTACTTTTTTCTTTGCTATGTCTGATACTTTTATCATAATGTTTTAAAGAATAGATTAATTCTAAATAGTGTGCAAATATAGTAACAAATTATGACAATTATTAGGGGTTTAAATCAATTAAATAGATGTACAGATAGACTGCGTTTATTTAGATTTGTGAATATATCTCGCTTATGAACCTAACCTATAAAGGCAATGTCTAACTGTATAATTTAAATTTAATAAAAAAATTAAGGAATCTTATTTAAAAGCATTTTCACCTGTAATATCCATTCCTGTAATGAGTAAATGAATATCATGTGTACCTTCATAAGTAATAACGCTTTCTAAATTCATCATATGGCGCATGATAGAATAATCTCCTGTTATTCCCATAGCCCCTAGAACCTGTCTTGCTTCGCGGGCAATTTTTAAAGCCATATCAACATTATTTCTTTTAGCCATAGAGATTTGTGCAGAGCTTGCTCTACCTTCATTTTTTAATGTACCTAATCTCCACGCCAATAATTGAGCTTTGGTAATTTCGGTAATCATCTCAGCTAATTTCTTTTGTTGTAATTGAAAACCAGCAATTGGTTTTCCAAATTGTGTACGTTCTTTAGAATATCGCAAAGCAGTGTCGTAACAATCCATTGCAGCACCAATTGCACCCCAAGCAATTCCGAAACGAGCAGAATCTAAGCAGCCTAATGGCGCCCCTAAACCACTTTTTTCTGGTAAAATATTTTCTTTCGGAATTTTTACATTATCAAAAATCAATTCACCAGTAGCTGAAGTTCTCAAGGACCATTTATTATGAGTTTCCGGAGTTGTAAACCCTTCCATTCCACGTTCAACAACCAAACCGTGAATACGCCCCTCATCATTCTTTGCCCAAACAATGGCAATGTCAGCAAAAGGCGCATTTGAAATCCACATCTTAGCACCATTTAAAAGATAATGGTCGCCCATATCTTTAATTTTGGTTTCCATTCCACCAGGATTTGAACCGTGATTAGGTTCTGTCAATCCAAAGCAACCAATCATTTCGCCACTTGCTAATTTTGGTAAATATTTTTGTTTTTGCTCTTCTGATCCGTATTTAAAAATAGGATACATCACCAATGATGATTGCACAGATGCAGTTGAGCGCACACCAGAATCGCCTCTTTCTAACTCTTGCATTATTAAGCCATAAGAAATTTGGTCTAATCCTGCACCTCCATATTCTTCAGGAATATAAGGGCCAAAAGCACCAACTTCTGCCAATCCTCCTAAAATTTCATTAGGAAATTTTGCACGCTGTGCAGCATCTTCGATTATTGGAGAAACAGAACGTTTCACCCAATCACGAGCAGCATCTCGCACCATTTTATGTTCGTCAGTTAATAAATCATCTAGGTTATAATAATCCGGAGCCTGAAATAAATCTTGGTTCATTGTACTTGAGTTAATTTTTGTCAAAAATACAAATTGCTATACCTAAAAATAAATTTTGTGCAGAAAAAGATTCATC
>JAQRMW010000120.1 GCA_028599075.1 Urechidicola sp.
TTTGAGTCAAGTGGTTTGGTATCATCGGAATTTTAATTTTATTGATCAAGAAACCACACCTGCTGCATATACCAATATTGTGATTGATGCAGTGGTAAAAGAATTTAGGTTTGATTTTAATTTGCGATTGGCTAAAGAACATGAACTAAAAGCATCAGTCCGCTCCTTTTTAATTACCAAGGGAAAAACACCTTCTTCATTATTAACAAGTGATGATTTTTTAGAATGGTTTCACTCTAATATTGCTGGTGGAGAAGATCCATTTGGCAGAAAATACTACGGATTAAATCAAGTTAATTATAAATATACCGATAGAAATGGTGAGGTGCTCGAATTAAACTCAGGTGATTTTTTTATAGGAGGATTAGAATTAAATTATTTCTATTATCCCGAATTCCTTGTCAATCAAAAAAGAAATTTCTTTGTAAATTTTGGGAGTCACCTTGGAATAAACACATCAAAGTATAATCCATCTATGGATGTTGGGTTATCAGGAAATGCAATTAAAACGCTTACGTTAAAAAATGATAACCAATTTAACTTTGCACTTGGCTTGAGTGTACTAAGAAAAAATCTCATCGATTTTGATACGGTAGTTGAGCTAGGTAACAACAAATTTTTAGGGAGTTTAGAAGCCGAAGTTGAATATACATTGTACACCAAAAAGAAAAATTCCCATTCTTTCGGAATCTTATACCAACTACAAACCAGCTATAATAAAAAAGAAGAAGCTGACTATTATAAATTACTAGGGCAGTGGAGCGAAATAAATGCAGGGTGGCATAATGGGGTTTCAACCTTACACGAATATTTATCTAACTGGACATTTATGTATGTCTATGCAACTCCTAAATTTAAAATTTACGCATATTTAAAAGAAGATTTAGATGTTAATAATGCTCCAGATTTACAAACATCGATTGGTGTTCAATTTCCAATTGGGTATTAACTCAGTTGCTTATTTTTGTATACGATGTTAAGAACTGAACAAACTTTTATAATTGAGAATATTGCTGAATTTAAATCTAATTTATTGGCTTGGGCGCAACAGTACAATAAAGCTATTTGGTTAGATTCTAACAATCCAAATAACAACAATAGCAATTATAATTTATCTGATTTTGATGCTGTATTAGCGGTTGATGCTTACTCTGAATTAAAATGCGATTCATCACAATCATTTAAAAAACTGAAAGAATATCAAGAAAATTTAGAAGATTACATCTTTGGATATTTGAGTTATGATTTAAAAAATGATGTCGAAAAGTTGACTTCAAATAATTTTGATGGTTTGCATTTTCCAGATTTGTTTTTTTTTCAACCTAAGAAAATATTCTTTATAAAAGAGGATTCGGTTACAGTAAAGTATATGTCTACTTTTTCTGATGAAATTGAGTTTGACATTGCTAATATTAAATCTTTCAACAGTAAAAAGGATACTACTCTAGAAAGTGAAATCAAAATAAAATTGAGAATTCACAAAGATGAATATCACAATAAATTAGATACAATATTAAATCATATTCACAGAGGTGACATTTATGAAGTTAGTTTTTGTCAGGAGTTTTATGCCGAAGATTCTGAGATTAATCCTGTAAAAGTTTATCAAAATCTAAATAAAATTTCAAGCTCTCCTTTTGCAACTTTTTTAAAGTTAGACGATAAATTTTTATTATCCGCTTCTCCCGAGCGATTTTTAAAACGAAATAAAAACTCCATCATATCACAGCCTATTAAAGGAACTATTAAGCGTGGAGAAAATAAAGCCGAAGATGAAAAGCTAAAAAACCAACTTACAAATGATTTAAAAGAACGCGCCGAAAATATTATGATTGTCGATTTAGTTAGAAACGATTTATCACGAACCGCTATTAAAGGAAGCGTACGAGTTGCAGAATTATGTAAAGTCTATTCTTTTAAACAAGTACATCAATTAATTTCGACTGTAGTTTCTGAAATAAAGCCCGAAACCAATTCTGTTGACATTATTAAAAGTTTGTTTCCGATGGGCTCTATGACTGGCGCCCCAAAAATTGCTGCAATGAAAATTATTGAAGATTTAGAAGAAACAAAACGTGGTCTTTTTTCTGGGGCAGTCGGATATTTTTCTCCAACAGGTGATTTCGATTTTAATGTTATTATTAGAAGTATTTTGTATAACGCATCTAATAAATATGTGTCTTATTCGGTGGGTGGTGCCATTACATCAAAATCTAAAATCGAAAAAGAATACGAAGAGTGCTTACTAAAAGCAAAAGCAATGCGTCAGGTTTTATTGCAACCTAATTAGTATCTTTACAATTGCGATGTTAAACAAATTTCAGAATCATATCAATCATAAATTTCCTTTTTTAAAGGATGCCAAATTACTTATTGCAATTTCTGGAGGAATCGATTCTGTTGTTTTAACACACCTATTGCATCAACTAAATTTTGATATTTCATTAGCACATTGCAATTTTCAACTAAGAGGAAATGAAAGTGATTTGGATGAAGAATTCATCAAAAAAATTGCAACAAATTTAGATATTAGTTACCACACTATTTCTTTTGATACAAATGCAGTATCAAAAGAAAAAAAGATTTCAACCCAAATGGCAGCTCGTGATTTACGATACCATTGGTTTGATAATTTGATAGAAAAAAACAACTATGACTATGTTTTAACTGCTCATCAAAAAGATGATGTGTTAGAAACTTTCTTAATCAACTTTACTAGAGGAACTGGACTTGATGGCCTAACTGGGATTCCTGAAATTAACAAAAATATTGTGCGTCCTCTCTTATCGTTTACAAGAAATGATATTGAAAGTTTTGCCAAAGAAAACAATATTTCTTGGAGAGAAGATAAAAGCAATGCTTCAACAAAATATCTTCGAAATAAGATTCGACATGATGTAATTCCGGTTTTAAAAGAAATTAATCCGAGTTTAATGGACTCTTTTGACAGCACTATAGAAAACCTGAAAGGAAGTAAAGCTATAGTTAAAGATGTGATTGAAAGTATCAACAAAAAAGCAACTATTTTAGAAGATAATATTTTAAAAATTGACATTGAAAAAATAAAGTTCCTTTCTAACACAAAGGCCTATTTATTTGAGTTATTAAAAGAATATATGTTTACTGAATGGAATGATGTTGTTGCTTTGTTAAACTCTCAAAGTGGCAAACAGATTTTTTCAAAAACACATAGATTAATAAAAGACAGAAAGCATCTATTACTTGTTAAAATTGATGATAAAGATTCAAATCAATCATATACTATTCACAATTTTAATGCAGATTTCACTTCGAATGATTTTACATTAGAATTTAAATTAGATAGTGATTTTGAGCAACTATCGTCAAATAAAAATTCGGTGAGTTTAGATTTTGACCTACTAACTTTTCCCCTAACAATTAGAAAATGGCAACATGGAGATTTCTTTTACCCTAACGGAATGAAAGGCAAAAAGAAATTGAGTGATTTTTTTAATGATGAAAAAATGTCAATCCTAGAAAAAGAAAAAACTTGGATTTTAACAACTTCAAAAAATGAAATTATTTGGGTTGTTAATAAAAGACTAGACAAAAGGTTTCAAATTAGTTCAGCCACTAAAAAAGCAGTTAGTATTACTTTATAATATTGAGGATGACTATCAATCCTCATCATCTAAAAAGAAAATATCATCAACTCGTTTTTCAAAAGTACGTGCAATTTTTAATGCTAAAACTGTAGATGGAACATATTTATTTAACTCCATTGCATTGATAGTTTGCCTACTCACTCCAATAATTTTTGCCAATTGAGCCTGAGTAATATTCCTTATAGCTCGTTCTACTTTTAAATTATTCTTCATAACTCAAACTCTTTTTAGTTTTGTATAAGACATAATGGAATCTTACAATAAAGAATATCAAAATGGTAAACATATTATAAATTAAAACATTGAAAAAGGCCATATCAAAAACAACTAAAACGGCTAACAATAGAACAATATAATTAACATATGTTGCCCAAATCAGCGACTCCATTCTAATTTTTGAAATAAACTCATCCTCATCTTTTGCCTTACTAAAGGCAACAAGTATACCGCCAATTATCAAAAGTATTGATGCTAATTCATCGGCAATATTATTATCAGACCAAACTAAGCTTTCATTCTGAGTAAACACACCAGAATTCTCACCAATCAAAGGAAAAACATTCATATCCCAACTTGGTATTTCAAAATCATTTGATAAAAGAATGGCTCCTAAAACAAGTCCTAACGTAAATAAAATCCATCCAAATTTTTTATACTTATGTGAAAATAAATAACGAGTTTTCATATCATTAAATTTTGAATTATTTTTCAAATGTAAAGTATTTTTTACATATAGACAATTATTTTTTACTTTTATATATATATTCATTTAAATTATAAAATATAGTAGAATTGCAAAATAATCATTATTTGAGCTTCTAAATCTGATATTAACAATTATTCAATCATATAAATAAATCTTCCTTAAATCTTCACCTATGCTATAATAAATCTTAAATCCTTATGTAGCTTTGCATAATAATTCAATATTTCTAATGGCTACAAAAACAAAATTAAAACGATTTAACGATAGTGTTTTAAGTAAATATCAAATCTACAATAGCATATTTACAACACTCCCTTTTGATAATATCAACAATACGGGAGTATTGATTCCGCTATTACATGAAACGTGTCAAAAAGGATTTAAAAACAAAAAAAATCCAACAGAAATCATTGAATATTTTTTTGAAAAATACAATGATAATCCGAATGAAGATGAAAAAGTAGCTATGATTTTTCGCTTTATTCAATATATCGAAAGACAAATTGTTTTGTTTGATGCGATTGAGGATGCGGCTTTTCCTGTAGTGAATAACATGAATGGAATTGGTACTCTAAGAAATATCAAGGAGGTTGCAAAATCGACTTATAAAAGGGAAGAATTGGTAAAATACTTGAATGAATTTAAAGTTAGAATTGTTTTAACAGCTCATCCAACACAATTTTACCCTGGCACTGTTTTAGGTATTATTACAGACTTAACCAAAGCGATAGAAGAAGGTAATTTACCTAGCATAAAAAAACTACTAGCTCAGTTAGGGAAAACTCAATTTTACAAACAAAACAAACCAACACCTTTCGATGAAGCTGTCAATTTGATTTGGTATTTAGAAAATGTTTTTTATCATTCTTTTGGAAAAATAAGTAACTACATCCAAAACAATATTGGTGCTGGAAGACCTATAAACAATGAAGTTATTAATATTGGGTTTTGGCCTGGGGGTGATAGAGATGGCAACCCTTTTGTAACTACCGAAATTACTTTACATGTCGCAAAAAGATTAAGACATACACTTTTAATCAACTATTTTAGAGATTTAAGAAAACTAAAAAGGCGCTTAACTTTTGAGTTAGTTAGAGAATCAATTATTGCATTAGAACAGAAAGTTTACAAAGAAATAACCTTCCCTAGTGCAAAAAGACCTCCCTTTAAATTAAAGCCTTTTAAAGATGAGTTATTGAGAATTAGAGAAGTTTTAATATCAGAATACAATTCACTATTCTTAGAAGAATTAGACGATTTAATTAATAAGGTAAATCTCTTCGGACTGCATTTTGCAACCTTAGATATTAGGCAAGATAGTAGAGTTCATCACTCAGCTTTTACAGAGTTGGTAAAAGAATTGCAAAATGATGGTGATACCACATTCCCAAAAAACTTCAATTCATTACCCGAAAATGAACAGGTAGAATTTTTATCAACTGTTAAAGGAAAAATAAAACCTACAGGGTATCAAAATGAGGTGTTAGAGAAAACTATTGGGTCCATTTATGCGTTAAAAACCATTCAAAAAAAGAATGGAGAATTGGGTTGCAACCGTTATATCATTAGCAACAATCAAACTGCGTTGAATGTAATGGAAACTTTTGCAATGCTAAATTTATGTGGATTTAGAAGCAAACTACCGGTTGATGTGATTCCACTTTTCGAAACTATTGAAGATTTAGAAGTTGCTGATAAAGTGATGGAAAAACTGTATCAAAACAAAGCTTATTTTAAACATTTAAAAAACAGAAACTACAAACAAACCATTATGTTAGGTTTCTCTGATGGAACCAAAGATGGTGGCTATTTAATGGCGAATTGGGGTATCTATAAAGCAAAAGAAAACCTAACTGCTATGTCTAGAAAATATGGAATAAAAGTAATTTTCTTTGACGGACGTGGTGGACCACCAGCCCGTGGTGGCGGAAAAACACATCAGTTTTATGCATCCTTCGGACCTGCAATAGAAAATAAGGAAATTCAATTAACAATTCAAGGACAAACCATCAGTTCTAATTTTGGAACTTTAGAATCTTCACAATATAATTTAGAGCAATTGTTGAGTGCAGGAATCTCAAACGAATTATTTAGTGGTACAAAAAATTGTTTGTCAAAAGAGCAAAAAGAATTGATGAACAACATGGCTCAAACAAGCTATAACACCTATGTTGATTTTAAAAATCATCCGAAATTCTTACCGTATTTAGAACAAATGAGTACGCTAAAATATTATGCTAAAACAAATATTGGTAGCCGCCCTTCAAAAAGAGCTGGGTCAGACAAATTAGATTTTGCTTATTTAAGAGCTATTCCGTTTGTGGGTTCTTGGAGTCAATTAAAGCAAAATGTTCCAGGATTTTATGGTGTTGGTACTGCCATTAAAAAATATGAAGATGCTGGAGAAATCCAAAAAATAAAAGACCTCTATCACAATTCTGATTTCTTTAAAACCTTAATAGAAAATAGTATGATGTCATTGTCAAAATCCTTTTTCGAATTGACTTCTTATATGGCAGACGATGAAGAATTTGGAGAATTTTGGAAATTAATTCACAAAGAATACGAGCTCACAAAAAGACTGATTTTAGAAGTTGCAGGACATACTGAATTGATGCAGTCGAGCCTTGAAGGAAAAGCTTCTATTGATATTCGCGAAAACATTGTGCTGCCTTTATTAACGATTCAACAATACGCATTGCGAAAAATTCAGGAGTTGAAAAAGCAACCAAAAGTGAATGCCAAACAAATTGAAACTTACGAGAAAATTGTAACAAGATCGCTCTTTGGAAATATTAATGCGAGTCGTAATTCAGCTTAAAAGTAGTTTCAATCGAAACTGTACGAAGTAACATCTAAAAGAGGATTGGTATAAGTATCAATCCTCTTTTATTTTAACAAATAGGTCACCAAAACCCCACCCTATAATTTGACAAATAATTTCAGTACTTTTATGCAGAATAATTATATCAAACTCCATGAAAAAATCGCTGCTTAAATTCGCCAAATTTCTTATCGCAATCATCCTTCTCGTTATCGTTGGAGTCTATTTTTTTATCAATAGTTTAAAACCAACATATGAAGGCTCTGAAGAATTAAATGGACTTACTGCTCAAACCACTGTTAAGTTTGATGACTATGGTGTGCCACACATTTATGCCGAAAACGAAGAAGATGCAATGCGATCTTTAGGATATGTGCATGCGCAAGACCGATTATGGCAGATGGAAATTTTAAGAAGAATTGCTCCAGGTAGATTGTCGGAAATGTTTGGAGATAAAACTATAAAAAATGATAAATTCTTTGCAGGATTAGGCATTGTGGAATATTCTAAAAAAACAGTTGAGAACTTAGATAGAAATGATAGGTCTTATAAAATGTCTATGGCATATTTAGATGGTATCAATCAATTTATTGAAGAAGGTGCTACTCCTATCGAGTTTCATATTTTAGGGTTAGAAAAGAAAAAATTCGACTTAGTTGACACCTATAATATTTTTGGATATATGTCTTTTAGTTTTGCTATGGCACATAAAACTGATCCTGTTTTAAGTATGATTCAATCAAAATTAGGTGACGATTATTTGAATGAGCTTGGAATAGAAATTCCGACAAATACCACGCATATTAAAAATTTCAATCAAAATACTATAGAAATTTCTGTGGCTATCAATCAGGTTTTAAAACAATCACCGTTTTCTGGATTTATTGGTTCAAATAGTTGGGTAGTTGATGGTGAAAAAAGCAGCTCTGGAGAGGTCTTATTTTCTAATGACCCGCATATGGGGTTTTCATCTCCAGGTGTTTGGTATGAAGCTCATATAACTACTCCAAGTTTTGAAAGTTATGGGTATTATTTAGGGGGTGTTCCATTTCCGCTGCTTTCACATAACCGAGAATATGCTTATGGGCTAACAATGTTTGAAAATGATGATATTTCTTTTTATCAAGAAACTAATGTAGATAATGATGATTTAAAATACTTATTTAAAGGAGAAGAAAAGTCGTATCAAATTACAGAAAAAACAATCAAAGTTAGAGATGGTGAAGATGTTAGCTTGACAATAAAATCATCAATTCATGGCCCTATTATGAATGAATTGATTAAAACTATTGATATAGAAAATCCAGTCGCGATGAATTGGATTTACACAAAAAAACCTAACCAATTACTAAAAGCTTTGTACAATATGTCTAGGGCTGATGGAATCGATAGCTTTAAAAAATATGCTTCGCTTATTCACGCTCCTGGACTAAATGTTATGTACGGTGATGCAAAAGGTAATATTGCTTGGTGGGCTACTGCACAACTCTATAAATTCCCTGAAGGCACAAACTCTAAACTGATTTTAGATGGTGCAAATGGCGAACATGAAATTGTAGAATATTTAGATTTTTATAAAAATCCACAGGCAATAAATCCACCTTGGCATTATGTATATTCTGCCAACAATCAACCAGATTCTATTGCCAATATGTTATACCCAGGTTATTATTTACCTGAGGATAGAGCACGAAGAATTGTAGAATTATTAGAACCAAAAAACGATTGGTCTAAAGCAGATTTCAAGGGAATGCTGTTAGATACGAAATCATCTGTTGCTGAAGAATTGATTGAAATTATTGCTGAAAATGTTGAAGGGAGTTTAGCAACTGATACAGAAAAAGCTGCATTTATTCTTCTAAAACAATGGGATGGTGATTATAATAAAGAAAGTGTTGCTGCTACTATTTACTTAAAATACACGTATCAATTTTTCATCAATACGTTTAGAGATGAAATTGGAGAGGCTGTTTTTAAAGGCTTTATGAATACACATATTATGGAGCGTATGTTGGCTGAACAACATCATAAAGAGGAGTCTATTTGGTGGGATGATATTTCTACAACAGCTAAAGAGGATAAAAAAACAATTCTAATAAAATCATTTTCAGAAGCGGTTATTGCTTTAGAAAATCAATTAGGACCAGACTTAAATTCTTGGACATGGAACAGAGTGCATACACTTAAACACCCTCATCCACTAGGAACAGTTGCAATATTGGATAGGCTTTTTAAATTTAATGTAGGTCCATTCGAAATCCATGGTAGTAAAGAAGTAATTAATAATCTACAATTTGATATTGATGAAAGCGGATTGTATAAAACTGCTGCGGGACCATCAACACGTAGAATTGTTGATTTTGCCGATGTAGAAAACAGCATGAGCATTTTACCTACAGGTAATTCTGGTAATCCGTTTAGCCCACATTATAGAGATCAAGCAAATATGTATGTAAATGGCGAATACCGAAAAATGAAAATGAATGCAGAAGAAATTGAGCGTGTTTCTACAAAGTTGATTTTTAATCCGAAGTAAACATTATTAATTTTGATTTTTCATTCTTTAAAGATGGATTCCCGTCCCGGTAGCTATCGGGATCACGAGAAAGACAAATCAGAATATCATTAAGAAGTCATTTTCTTACAGTCATTGCGAATCATTCAAAAGAATGATGTGGCAATCTGATTTTCTAATTCGTAAGGCTTCTAAAAAGCGTTTCCAAACTCTCGTTTTTCAATTCACTCAATTGTCTATCTGCAACGAGAATTCCTTTATTGATAATAATGACCCTATCACATATAGCCTCTACCTCTTGTAAAACATGCGTAGAAAATAATACGGTTTTATTAGTACCAATTTCTTTAATCAAGCTTCTAATTTCTACCAATTGATTCGGATCTAAACCGGTAGTTGGTTCATCTAAAATTAGTACATCAGGGTTGTGTAGCATTGCTGCGGCTAATCCAACACGTTGACGATAACCTTTAGATAATTGTTTTATTTTTTTGTGAGACTCGGGAGTCAATCCAACTTTTTTGATGATTTCATTTACCGATTCTTTCGAAGTTTGATGTATATCAGCACAGAAATTTAAATATTCTTTTACAAACATTTCTAAATATAACGGATTGTGCTCTGGTAAATACCCAATGTGTTTTTGAGCCTCTAGACTATTTTCTACAACATTAATGTCATTTACAAAAACTTCGCCTTCTGTTGCTTTTAAAAACCCATTGATGATTTTCATAGTAGTAGATTTACCAGCACCATTAGGTCCAAGAAATCCAACTATCTCTCCTTTTTGAATAGAAAAACTTATGGAGTCAACCGCTTTTTGAGTTCCATAATCTTTAGAAATATTTTTTACTATGATTGACATGTTCTCTATTTATTGCAAATATAAAGTTTCTAGTTTGATAACGGTTTTAGTATTGGTTTCTTGTTGAAGAATTCCTTTTTCTACAGAAATTGAAGACCCATCAACAAAATACGTTGAAATATATTTTGCTCTATTAAATTCTGTTGGCAATAATGATAGTGCGGTCATATCAATATGAACTGAATTCATTTTATATAATTTCCATGGTTTATGGTTAATTTTATATTGAGTAGTTTTCTTTTTCCTGTTTTTAACGAAAGCAATATATCTATCAACAATAAAATGTTCTAAACTGTCTCCTTCTAAATCCCGTTTTTCTATTGCTGCAGAAACGTGAACTCTACCATGTGGATAATTGTAACTCATAAATAATTCATTCCCTTTCATTTCTTTTTTCCGTCTTATTCCTTTTACAAAAAATGGTTCGTTATAAATCCTGTTAGCTATAAATGCCATTATTGGTTTAGAAGCATATTCTTTTAAAAACACAACACCTCTATCTCCTGTAATTTTTGATTTGACATAAAATCTATAATTGATCTCCCCAAACTTTTGATGAAATGGAATTTTCATTCCAAAAAATTTCACATCAGCAAAGGTAAATGCTACCATACTCATCAAGGCTTTGCCTTCAAACAATTGCAATTCAGTATTCAATGGTAAGTATTTTTCAAGGATTTCTTTTTCAACTTCATAAGTTGAAATAATTAGATCTTCCCATTTTCCTGTCATAAATGTTTTAGTTCTCATAATTCAATCTTATTATACTTTCAGTAATAATTGAAAGTTAGTTTTCAAATTTTTTTATTTCACAAACTTTAATAAACTCTTATAAAACCAATGTTCATCAGACTTAACAAACTTATCAACTACACCATTTAAAGAAGTTGTAAATGCTTCTAAATCTGTTATTGCTGATTTAAATGCTACTTCTTCTTCACTCTTTCCTTCAATTGTTTTTAGCTGATTTAGAATTCTCAATACTGGTTCTACTTCTCTTTTTTGTCTCTCTTGAGTTATTCTTCTCCCTACTTCCCAAATATCTTTTTCAGCACTAAAAAAATCTCTACGCTCACCTGCTTTATATTCTTTTGTAACAATCCCCCAATCAATTAATGCTCGAATATTCATATTGGCATTACCTCTAGAAATTTTTAATTCTTCCATAATATCTTCTGTAGATAGTATGTTTGGGGAAATCAATAATAAAGCATGAATTTGTGCCATAGTCTTGTTGATTCCCCAACTAGAACCCAATCTCCCCCAATTTTGGATAAATTTATTTTTTGCTTCGTCAAATTCCATAGGACAAACATACAACAACTTTCTGAACTTTCAATTATTATTGAAACTTATTTTCTAAATAAATATTTGATAGCATTATTCTATTTTTTTACAGACCTTTGTAACATAAAAATAACTGAGTCGTTGAATGAGTAGAATCATGTTTTTTAAAATACTTTAAACAAGAAATAATTTAATTAACGAAGTTCTCGATACAAAATTCTTATCAGAATTTCACTCGAACTGACGTTCCTTTAAAAGTTTAAAATTATGAGTTGTTTACGAGTATTAGCCGCAATCCTTTTTCCGCCTTTAGCAGTCTTTGACCGAGGATGCGGCTCTATTATTATTGTGTTTTTACTTACACTCGCCGGATGGGTTCCGGGAGTTATTGCCGCTTTGGTTATTCTAAACAAACAAGAATAAGGAATGCAACAAATTATCTTAAATGATTTAGGCTTTAAAGCCTATAAAGATACTTGGGAATATCAAACTGAATTGTTAGATGCCGCTGTAAAAGCAAAATTTGATAATCGACAGAAAAATGTTGAGAACCCACCTAAGCACTACTTTTTGTTTGTAGAGCATCCGCATGTGTATACCTTAGGGAAAAGTGGCGATATCAGTAATTTATTATTGAATAAGGCTCAATTAGAAGAAAAAGGAATCACTTTTTTTAAGATAAATCGAGGGGGTGATATCACCTATCACGGACCTGGGCAAATTGTAGGTTATCCAATTTTAGATTTAGAATATTTCTTTACCGATATTCATAAATACTTGCGCTTTTTAGAAGAAGTGATGATTCTTACGCTAGCCGAATACGGAATTATTGGAACTCGTAGCGAAGGTGAAACTGGAGTTTGGCTAGATGTTGACACTCCATTTGCTCGTAAAATTTGTGCATTAGGCGTAAGAGCATCACGTTGGATTACCATGCATGGATTTGCTTTGAATGTAAACACCAACCTGGGCTATTTTGACCACATCATCCCCTGTGGTATAAAAGGAAAGGCTGTTACTTCTATGCAAGTGGAGTTAGGAAAAGAAATAGATGCAATAGAGGTGAAAGAAAAAATTAAAAAACACTTTTGTATTTTGTTTAAGGCTGAATTTATAACACCCTAAAGATTGTCAATCTAAAGTCTTAAACGATTTAAAAAAGCGATTTGCAACAGTCGAATTATAAGAAGCATATGTTGCATACACCACTACTTGATATTGATATATACCTCGCATATACACATAATACTCCAATTTAAACCCTGATTCTGTCATATCCATTTCTGCATAAAGTCCTTTTGTATTTTCTAAAAAAACTTCTTTTCTATTGCTAATGGTTCCTTTTACTTGTTCGCTAAAAGTTGAGATTGAAACTTCTAATAATTCATCAATACTTGACTCTAAATCACTTTTATGCTTTGTACTCGAAACCAAATAGTACATGTTATCAGCATCAAAACTAATTTTAAATGTACTTGTTTTTTCTTTATCAAGAGGTTGCTCAGAAATAACACCTGTAATTGCTACTTCAAACTTTCCACTTTCTGATTTGAGTGTATTCCAGTTTACTTTAGCAACACTTTGCTCGCTACTTTCTTGAGCACCATTAGCCTGAGAAAATCCTATACAAGAAACTAACAGAAAGATAATAATTAATCTTTTTTTCATTTTTATACATTTTATATAATGTAAAAATACATTTTTTATTAGGATAGCAAAATACGGCATATTGCGTATTTTAGAATTACTAACTCTCTTCGTTAAAAAATACTTTGTAGTATTTCATTTTCTTTTCTTCATCAAAACCTCTTTCAATATATTCTGATGCAGCATCTGGTGCGTCTACATCTAATTTAATTTGGATATTAGTATCTAGCTTAATCTCTGTTTTAATTTTGGCTTTTTGCTTTTTTAAAACAATGTCAGATCTATCAAATTGATTGCGAATTAAAACATCATTTAAAGTTTCGAATTGCTTTTTGTAATCATCAAACATTCCTTTTTTCTTATCATCTTCTTCGAATAATTCTTCTTTAAAATTTTCTATGTTTACTTGTTCGTTTTCCTTAAAATAATCAACCGTATGTGCTAAAAACTTACTTTTTTCTTGGATGCCAAAATCTTCTTTTATAACCTCATCAGAAAAACCTTTACACATTTCAATATAATTTTGTGTGTGTTGATTGCTGTCATCTGCAAACTTGATATTCAAAAAATTCTTAATCCAATATTGGGCATCATAATTATTATTATCAATACTCAAAACGACTTTACCCTCGCCATCAGTATAATTAACAATCAAACAGCCTTTGTCTAATTTTTTAGTACTGATTCCTTTTTGAACAAATACATCAAAATTATTATCCTCTAAATAGGTTTGAAAAAAATCAATTTTATTTTCAATTTTAAAAATCCCAATTGCATTCGTAGTTACTTCTTTAAACTGGATTTCATCAAACAAAGCAATAATGACATCGCCCGTTTTTATTTGTGCAGAATTTGATTGCTCAAACAAATGATTGACAATGTGCTTCGATATTTCGACAAACTCAGCATCGTCCTTAAAAATCTTATCAGAATAACTATTCAATTCATTCAAATCAATATTTGCATGATGATTAAAACGATAACTCTCGGCTATATTGGCAAAGGGTTTCAATAAAAAAGGAAACATTAAATCGTAGCTTTCTTTATCAAAAGTTACTGCCGAATCGGAAAAAACATTAGTGGCACTATTGAATTTATTCCCCACTTTATGGATGATAAACTTTGAAATTACAGCTTTGGTTCTTTTAATCATGTTGTTCTAATTTAAGGTGGGCTAAAATACAACTATTGCAAAAACTCTAAGTACCAAAAATCAAATAACAAATAAATAATTAAAACATTAGTGTCCGATAAAGATACAAAAATAATTAAAAGCACCTCACAAGGTCAATAAAACTTAGCCAAAGTTTCAGTTTTCTCAATAGCATGGTGTGTTACCAAAAATATCTAATTGA
>JAQRMW010000121.1 GCA_028599075.1 Urechidicola sp.
CAAAAAATTTATTTATTGTGATTATTATATCAAATAGTAATAGATGTAATTTTATTTTTAAGATTTGTTTGATTTATTTAAAAACTGTTTTACATTTGTAGTCTAAGAAATAGACAATGACAATTTTTCAAAATAACATTTGGTGGTGGAACTCTCTTAAACAATAAGTGAGAAGTAACGACTATATGATATTTAATATAAAATCAAAAAGGCTTATCTCACGATAAGCCTTTTTTTATTCAATAAAATGAACCGAGCATACTCAAATTTTTATATAAAAATGGAATTATTAATAGCGAACACATGTGACCGATTTAATAAATAATATAGACACATGAAACAAATCAATTTTAAAACAATCACAAAAAAACGAATAGCAGATACTGTTACTCCCGTTGGTTTGTATTTGCGATTTCGTGATGTGTACCCTAATACATTATTGTTAGAAAGCTCTGATTATCATAGTAAAGAAGAGAGTTTTTCTTTTATTGCTATTGAACCTGTAATCACGATTAAAACGGATAATCATAAGCTGTCTTTGAGTCATAAGGGAGTAAAACTTACTGAAGAATCGATTGGAAGAAACTTTCATAAGCTGTTTCAAGAGTATTCAAGTATTGTTGATTTGGATTGTGATGATTCCATAAAATCATTCAACGGATTATATGGATATACGACATATGATAGTGTTCAGTATTTTGAAAATATCGTTTTTGAAAACCCTGATGCACCATCTGCAATTCCGTTATTACAATACAGTTTTTATCGTTTTGTTATTGCTATTAATCATTTTAATGATGAAATGATTTTGATTGAAAATGTAGAAGAAGGAACCGAATCTAGAATTGATGAAATTAAAACAATCATTGATGCGCAGGCATTCAATACTCAAAAATTTAAAATTTCTGGCGAAGAAACTTCTAATTGTACAAATGATGATTTTGTTGATTATGTAAAAAAAGCAAAGTCACACTGTAAGCGTGGAGATGTTTTTCAGTTGGTATTATCAAGACAATTTCAACAAAAATTTAAAGGTGATGAATTCAATGTATATAGAGCATTACGATCTATAAACCCTTCACCTTATTTATTCTATTTTGATTATGGAAGTTTTAAATTGATGGGATCTTCACCAGAAGCTCAGATAAAAATATCAGAAGGCAAAGCAACTATCAACCCCATTGCAGGTACGTTTAGAAGAACCGGTGATATGGCTGAAGATATAAAGTTAGGTAAGAAATTATCAGAAGATAAAAAAGAAACAGCAGAACACGTTATGTTGGTAGATTTGGCTCGAAACGATTTGAGCAAGCATGCTAATAATGTAAAAGTTGAAGTGTTTAAAGAGGTGCAATATTTTAGTCATGTGATACATTTGGTGTCTACTGTTAAAGGTGAAATTAAAGGAGATCCAATTGAAATTGTAGGAGATACTTTTCCTGCAGGGACTTTGAGCGGAGCGCCAAAATATAAGGCAATGGAATTGATTGATAGATATGAAAATCAGTCAAGAGGATTTTATGGTGGTGCAGTCGGAATTATCGGACTCGATGGCTCGGTGAATTTGGCAATTGCTATTCGCTCTTTTGTAAGTAAAAATAACACACTGTATTATCAAGCAGGAGCCGGAATTGTAATACATAGTGATGAGCAAAAAGAATTACAAGAAGTAAATAATAAATTAGCGGCATTGAAGAAAGCGCTGCTATTAGCTGAAGAAATTTGATTCAATAATTAATAAGGAATAATTAAAAATGAAAAAGGTTTTCTCAATTAAAAATATACTAATTGCAGTAGTTGTTCTTTTAGTTGATTTTGCCACTTACATTTATTTTGGGCTGATGATTTTATCTTATGAAGATTTTTATGATGAGAGTAAAGGGCCATATTGGAGTTTAGAAAGTATGACTGGTATTCAGCAATTTGCATACATTGGTCAACATATTTTGATTGCCTTAAATTGGATATTATTAGGTTGGATAGGCTATAGAATTGTAAAGTACTTTGTCAAGTCAAGTAATAAACGATTACACAATTAAACGATTACACAATTAAACGATTACACAATTAAACGATTACACAATTTAACAATGAACATATTAATTATAGACAACTACGACTCGTTTACCTACAACTTGGTACACATGGTAGAGAAAATAACAGGAAAATTTCCTGATGTTTTTCGCAATGATGAAATCTCAATTGCTGATGTAGGTACTTATGATATCATCATGTTATCACCAGGACCTGGGATTCCAGATGAGGCAGGAATCTTAAAAGAAGTCATAAAAACCTACGCTGATAAAAAACCAATTTTTGGAGTATGCTTAGGTTTACAAGCAATTACAGAAGTATTTGGTGGTAAAATTTTAAATATGGATGAGGTGTTTCACGGAGTAGCAACAGAGATGGAAGTTATTCAGAATGATACTATTTTGTTTAAAGATATTCCTAGTAAATTTCCAGCTGCGAGATATCATTCTTGGATTGCAGACAAAGAAAGTTTTCCAAACGAATTAGAAATTACTGCTGTTGATGATGAGGGTGGAATTATGGCAATTCGACATAAAGAGTACAATATAAATGCGGTTCAGTTTCATCCAGAATCAATTTTGACGGATGTAGGAGAGCAGATAGTTAGGAATTTTATTGAAGCAGCCCATCCCAACCTTCCCAAAGGGAAGGAGTTAAGTGAGCATAAACCAAAAATTAAATAAAGAAATTGAAATTCCCTCTTTGGGGGATTAAAGGGGGCTTATGAAGAACATATTAAACCAATTATATCAACATAAACGTTTGACGAAAAGTCAAGCTAAAGAAGTGCTCATCAATATTGCGGATGAGCAATATAATGATGCGCATCTAGCTTCTTTTATGACTGTATTTATGATGCGCCCAATAACAGCTGATGAGTTAGGTGGATTCCGAGAAGCATTGTTAGAATTGGCAATAAAAGTAGATTTGTCTGACTACAATACCATTGATATTGTGGGCACAGGAGGTGATGGAAAAGATACTTTTAACATCTCAACATTGACTTCATTCGTTGTTGCGGGTACAGGTCAAAAAGTAGCGAAACATGGTAATTATTCTGTGTCATCAAAATCTGGTTCGTCAGATATGCTAGAGAGTTTTGGGTATGAATTCACCAATGATGAAACTGTATTGAAACGTCAATTAGAAGAAGCGAATATTTGTTTTTTACATGCACCAAAATTTCATCCAGCAATGAAGGCAGTTGGGCCAACTCGAAAGGCATTGGCATTAAAAACATTCTTTAATATATTGGGGCCACTAGTAAATCCAAGTTCACCACAAAATCAATTATTGGGAACTTTTAATTTAGAAGTAGCACGCTTGTACAATTATATTTTACAAGAAGAAAATACAAATTATGGGGTGGTACACGCACTAGATGGGTATGATGAAATTTCTTTAACTGGAGGATTTAAGCTATTCACTCGCTCAGGGGAAAAGTTGATTTATCCTGATGAGTTGGGTCAAAAGACAATTAAGCAATCGGATATTTACGGAGGAAATTCTGTTGTAGATGCAGCCAAAATATTTAAAACTATTTTGGAAGGAAAAGGAACTGTTGCACAAAATACAGTAGTTTTGACCAATGCAGCGATTGCTTTGCAAATTGTCAATTCAAAGATTAATTTTGCAGATGCCTTTGAAAACTCAAAAGATTCACTTTTTGGATTAAAAGCGAAAGAGTGTTTAACTAAATTAATAACATAATTAGTCTTTACGAGCAGAGCGAAGTAATCTCTTTTTTGAGAATGAGATTGCCACAGTAAATTATAAATTTACTTCGCAAATAGAATTTATTGATATGGAAAAAGCAGCATATGTCATTCTGAGCCTGTCGAAGAATCTCTTTACTAGGAGATTTCTCTCTTTGTTCGAAATGACTATAAAAACAATTTTTTAATCATTGATTCATTCAATTTTTAAATCAATAATATGAACATACTCGATAAAATAATAGCACATAAAAAGCAAGAAGTAGCACGATTAAAAACAGAAGTAGAGCTTAGTACTTTGGTTAAAAGCCCAGGGTTTAATCGAACTCCTATTTCATTAAAGAAGGAATTGTTAGACCCTAAAGGATCAGGAATTATAGCTGAATTTAAGCGGCAATCTCCTTCCAAAGGAATCATAAATGATAAGGTTACAGTTCAAGAAGTAACAGAGGGGTATTTAAATGCAGGTGTTTCAGCACAATCTATTTTAACCGATCAAGAATTTTTTGGTGGCACTGTTCTAGATGTGATTAATGCGAGAGAAATTAACCAAACAAAACCAATATTACGAAAAGATTTTATTGTTGATGGATTTCAAATTGTAGAAGCAAAAGCAATTGGCGCCGATGTAATTTTGTTGATTGCTGCGTGTTTGACCAAAATAGAATTAATGCAATTTGGAGATTTAGCCGAAGATTTAGGGTTGGATGTTTTGTATGAGGTACATAATCAAGAAGAACTAGATAAGATTAAGTTGGACAATAAAATTATCGGAATTAATAATAGAAATCTAAAAACCTTTGAAGTCGATTTAGAACATTCTATTGCTTTGGCACAACAAATTCCAGATTCTTGTATTAAAATTTCGGAAAGTGGAATTAGTGACCCAAGAACAATTATTGGGCTACGAGAATATGGCTTCAATGGATTCTTAGTAGGTGAGAATTTTATGAAATCTGAAAGCCCAGGATTTGCATGTGAAGAGTTTATAAAACAATTAGGATAAGTTTAGCCTTGGCCGAAATAAAGTAAATGGAAAAACTGTACTCAAACGGAAAACTACTTTTAACATCAGAATATTTAGTTCTAGATGGAGCAAAAGCCTTAGCACTACCAACCAAGTTTGGACAAGATTTAATTGTTCAAAAAATAAAAGAACCAAGCTTGCTTTGGGATAGTTTTGATGATAAAAATAATTGCTGGTTTCAAGCCGAATTTCGATTGTCAGATTTACGAATCGTAAATGAAAGCTTCGATACTAACTCAGATGATGCTAAAGAATCAATTGCACAAACACTTCAAAATATATTAACAACCGCTAAACAATTAAATCCTAAATTTTTATCTTCTGACAGAGGATTTAGTGTAAAAACTAACTTGACTTTTCCTAGAAATTGGGGTTTGGGGACTTCATCAACCTTAATTAATAATATTGCACAATGGGCAAAAGTTGATGCTTTTAAATTGCTTCAAAATTCGTTTGGAGGAAGTGGTTACGATATTGCTTGTGCTCAAAATGATTTGCCAATTATTTATCAATTACAAGGTAGAACACCAAAGATTGAAGTTGTAGAATTCAACCCGAGTTTTTCTGATAACCTATTCTTTGTTCATTTAAATATGAAACAAGATTCTAAAAAGGGGATTCAGCGATACAAAGAGAAAAGAGGGGAGTTGACAAATGATATTTTGCGAATTTCAGAAATTACAAATGAGATAGTTATCTGTAATGAATTGTTAGAATTTGAAAAATTAATAATTGAGCATGAATTAATTATTTCAAAAATTATTCAAAACAAACCCATCAAAGAAATTGCATTCCCAGATTATTTTGGTGCAATAAAAAGCTTGGGTGCTTGGGGCGGTGATTTTGTGTTAGTTACCGGTAATCAGAATACGCCAACATATTTTAAAGAAAAAGGGTTTGGAACTGTAATTCCTTTTAAAGAAATGATTTTATAGTAAACGTCAGGTCGAGTGGTTTTCTTAAAAAAGAATTTCACTCGAACTGACGAAAGAGAAAATAAGTATGACAAAAATAATCATCATAGGTGGTGGAGCGGCAGGATTTTTTGCAGCGATTACCATCGCAGAATCCAATCCAAAAGCGGAAGTTATCATTCTTGAAAAAGGGAAAAATGTATTGCAGAAAGTAAAAATTTCTGGAGGCGGAAGATGCAATGTTACGCATGCCTGTTTTGATCCAAGAGAATTGGTTGAGTTTTACCCAAGAGGGAAACGAGAACTACTCGGACCTTTTCATCAGTTTATGACAGGTGATACCATGGAGTGGTTTGAGAATAGGGGAGTCCCTTTGAAAATTGAAGATGACAATCGTATTTTTCCAGAGTCAAATTCATCTCAAACTATTATTGATTGCTTTACTTCATCTGCAGAAAAAGCAGGTGTAAAAGTATTGCTGAATCAGAATGTGAATTCTGTGGTCAAAAAAGAAAATCAGTATGAAATTGTAACCAACGCACAAACGTTTGTTGCAGATAAGTTGTTAATCGCTGCTGGCAGCAATCCAAAGATTTGGGAATTGGCAAAATCTTTAGGACATACAATTATTGAACCCGTGCCATCACTTTTTACCTTTAATATAAATGATAATCGTATTAAAGAGATACCCGGAATTTCAGTTCCAAATGCAACAGTAAAGATTTTAAAAACAAAATTAGAGTCAAATGGTCCCTTGCTAATTACCCATTGGGGATTGAGCGGTCCAGCGATTTTAAAACTATCAGCTTTTGGCGCAAGACTATTAGCAGAGAAAAACTATCAATACAACGTAGAGGTAAATTGGTTGTCATCATCTACAGAGGTTGTGTTAAAAATATTAAAATCTGTAAAAGAGAACGAACCGAAGAAGCAAGTGATAATTAGATCTCAATTCAAAGAAATTCCAAAACGATTGTGGGAAAAATTGGTATTGGCAAGTGTCATTTTATATGATGCAAGGTGGGCAGACTTGAGCAATAAGCAATTACAACAATTATCTGAGCAGTTAACTAAATGTCAATTCAATGCGAATGGCAAAAGCACTTTTAAAGATGAGTTTGTTACTTCTGGCGGAATCAACCTAAAAGAAATTGACTTTAAACGCTTTGAAAGTAAAGTACATAAAAACTTGTTTTTTGCAGGTGAGGTACTAGATGTAGATGCTGTTACAGGAGGATTTAATTTTCAAAATGCGTGGACTGGAGGGTTTATTTCTGGGAATGCAATGGGTGAAAATAATTAATAAGTGATAATTAAAAAGGAAAAATTATTTTCCAAATGCCAAATACTAATTCGTACCTCGTAAATCTAAAATCGTACTTTGCTATTCATTCAACATACTCCACAATTTATCTTTTAGTTCAACCAAGCCTTTTTGGGCAACAGCAGAAATAAATAGATGTGGAATATCGGCAGGTAAATCTTGTTCAATTTCAGCTTGTAATTCATCATCTAACAAATCAGATTTCGAAATTACCAATAAACGTTCTTTGTCTAATAATTCTGGATTGTGTTGTTTGAGTTCGTTCAATAAAACAGCATACTCTTTATTGATGTCGTCACTGTCAGCAGGAATCAAAAATAGCAAAGTTGAGTTGCGTTCTATATGTCTTAGAAAGCGGTGTCCTAAACCTTTTCCTTCGTGTGCTCCTTCTATAATTCCAGGAATATCTGCCATCACAAAAGTTTGGAATTCACGATGTTTTACAATTCCTAAATTTGGTTTTAGTGTTGTAAAAGCATAGTCAGCAATTTTAGGTTTTGCTGATGTAATTACCGAAAGTAAGGTTGATTTACCGGCATTTGGGAAACCTACCAAGCCAACATCAGCCAATACTTTTAACTCTAGTTGAAACCAACTTTCTTGTCCATCAACACCGGGTTGTGCATAACGTGGAGTCTGATTGGTAGATGATTTAAAATGCCAGTTTCCTCGACCTCCCATTCCTCCTTCAACTAAAATACGCTCTTCTCCTTCATTTGTAATTTCGAAAAGAATTTCATCCGTTTCTGGATTTCTAACAATGGTTCCTAAGGGTACGTCAATATAAATGTCATCACCATCTTTACCGGTACTTCTACTTTTACTGCCATGACCTCCATGTTCAGCTTTAAAGTGTTTTTTGAATTTTAAATGAAGCAAAGTCCACATACCTTTATTGGCACGTAAAATAATATGTCCGCCACGACCACCATCTCCACCATCAGGACCACCTTTGGTAATAAATTTTTCGCGATGTAAATGTACAGAGCCTTTACCTCCTTTGCCAGAAGCGGCATTAATTTTTACATAGTCAACAAAATTTCCTTCAGTCATATTATATTGTTCATCTGTTTAATTGAACAGTTTTACAATTAAACAATTCAACAGTTACACATTAAAAAATTAAAGTGTCTCAATTATCTTGCTCAAACGTTCTGCAATCTCTTCAATAGAACCAACGCCATTAGCACCAAAATATTTATTTTGATCTGCATAGTAATCTTTTAATATTGCAGTTTTGGTATTGTATTCGTTAAAGCGGTTTCTAATTTTTTCTTCATCTTGGTCATCACTTCTGCCGCTCACTTTTCCTCTTTCTAACAAACGGTTTACCAAAACATCTTCAGGAACTTCTAAAGCAACCATAGCGTTGATGGTTTCTCCTTTTTCTGATAAGAACTCATCTAAAGCTTCTGCCTGAGCGATAGTTCTCGGAAATCCATCAAAGATAAATCCTTTAACACCTGCGTTGCGATCAACTTCATCTTTTAGCATTTTTATGGTCACTTCATCAGGAACTAAATCGCCTTCATCCATGTATTTTTTTGCTAAAATTCCGAGCTCAGTTTCGTTTTTGATATTGTATCTAAAAACTTCTCCAGTAGAAATATGTTTTAAATTAAAACGTTCTTTCAATACTTCAGCTTGTGTTCCTTTTCCAGCTCCTGGAGGGCCAAATAATACGATGTTTTTCATTTTAGGTGTTGTGAGTTTATAAATACTATCAATGTTTCTTCCTAAGTTGTTGTAGTCTAATCCGTAGCCTACGATAAATACATCAGGAATCGAAAGTCCGATGTAATCAATAGGTAATTCTTTTTTAAAGACATCGGGTTTAAAAAATAGCGTAGCAATTTTTAGTGTCTTTACATTTTTATTTTTAAAAATCTCATAGATTTTTTGAAGCGTATTACCCGTATCAATAATGTCTTCTAAAATAACAACTGTACGACCTGTGAGGTCTTCATTAACTCCTAAAAGTTGTGTTACTTTACCTGTAGAATTTGTGCCTTCATACGATGCCATTTTTACAAACGACACTTCGCAGGCGCGAGGATATTTGCGAATAAAATCTGCCGCAAACATAAATGACCCATTTAAGATTCCGATAAATAAAGGTGTTTCGTCTTTACAATCTTCTAATACTTGTTGAACTAATGTGTCAACTACAGATATTACTTTGTCTTTTGATAAGTAAGGGTTAAAGTATTTGTCGTGAAGTTTTATGGTGCTCATTATAAATGATATTCAAATTTTAAATTTGCATTCTTATATATTGATGTCATTCCGACAGAACGACTTTAGGAGTGACGAGTAATCTCAAAAGAGATTGACTTATGGGATTCCTCGTCGTTCGTTCCTCACTCTGTCAGAATGACAATTTGCTAACATTAACAAAGGCACAAAAATACAAAAACCGCCTCGATTAATCGAAACGGTTTGTTATGTAATTTAAGAACCAAGTCTTATTTTTTGTCTTTGTCAATTTTTGTTGTGTCATACATTATTGGCGAAGCAATAAATAATGATGAGTATGTACCCACAATAACACCAACAATCAATGCAAACATAAATCCTTTGATAGAATCTCCTCCAAATAAGAAGATAGAAGTTAGTACAACTAATGTTGTAATAGAGGTGTTAACTGTTCTTCCTAAAGTATTGCTCAATGCGCTATTTACCACTCTAGAATATTTCCAAGATTTGTGTAAGCCAGTATATTCTCTTAACCTATCAAAAATAACCACGGTATCATTCAGCGAGTAACCAACTACGGTTAAGATTGCTGCAATAAATGATTGTCCAATCTCCATATCAAATGGCATAAACTTGTATCCGATAGAGAAAATTGCCAATACAATTAATACATCATGGAAAACCGCTGCAACAGCACCTAAACTATATTGCCATTTTCTAAAACGCAATAGGATGTATAAGAATACAATGATTAACGACCCTATGATTGCCCATCCTGCTGATGTTTTAATATCATCGGCAATGGTTGGTTCTACTTTTACTTTACTTTCTATTCCCGCAGTTCTTGTACCTTCATAATCAACTTTAAATTGCTCTAAAGTCATTCCGTCAGGTAAATAAGATTGCAATCCTGTATATAATAAATCTCTTACTTGGTCATCAACTTCATTACCACTTTCTTCAATCTTAAATTTGGTTGTAATTTTTAATTGGTCAATTGATCCGTAAGTTTTTACTTCTGGTGCATCACCAAAGGCATCTTTTAATGTATTGGCAACTTCAGCTGAATTCACAGCATGGTCAAATTTTACAACATAAGAGCGTCCTCCAATAAAGTCAACACCATAATTTAATTTGTTGATGAATAACGAAGCAATACCTAAAATAATAATAGTACCAGAAATAGCATATGCTATTTTACGTTTCTTTAAGAAATCGATATTGATACCTTTAAACCAGTTTTTAGTAATATTTGTATTGAAAGTTAAACGACTATTTTTGTTAGAATACCAGTTTAAAATCAACTGTGTAATAAATACAGCAGAGAAGAATGAAGTTACAATACCTAACATTAATGTATAAGCAAATCCTTTAATTGGTCCTGTACCGAACACAAATAAAATAACACCGGTAAGGAATGTTGTTACGTTTGCATCTAAAATTGCTGATAAGGCTCCTTTAAAACTGAACCCACCAGAGATGGCTTCTTTCAACCCTTTTCCACCATTCAATTCTTCTTTAATACGTTCAAAAATAATTACGTTGGCATCTACCGACATACCTATGGTTAAGATAATACCTGCAATTCCTGGTAAAGTTAATACCGCACCAAAAGATGCTAACCAACCAAATAAGAATAAGATATTTACTGCTAAGGCAACGTTTGCAAACAAACCTGCTTTACCGTAATAAAATACCATCCATATTAAAACTAATAATAATGCAATGCCAAAAGACATAAAACTACTGTCAATTGCTTTTTGTCCTAAAGAGGCTCCTACAACTGCTTTTTCAACAATATGTGCTTTTGCAGGAAGTTTACCAGCTTTTAAAATATTTGCTAAATCTTGTGCTTCTGTCAAGGTCATTGACCCGCCAGAGATTGATGTTCTTCCTGTCGTAATAGGGTCATTTACACTTGGTGCTGTATGTACTTCGTCATCTAAAACTACAGCAACAAATCCGCCATTAGCATTTTCAGTAGTCATTTTTGCCCAAAGCTTGGTACCATAACTGTTCATTGTCATGCTAACTTCTGGCTTAGAAGTGTAAGGGTCGAATTGCTGACTTGCGTCATCAATTACATCACCTTCAATCGGTGCTACATCTTGTCTGTTTCCTTTAATAGCATATAAGCTCAATACTTCACCGTTTGGTTTAGCATCCCATAAAAACTTAGCATAACGTAGTTCAGTTGGCAATAAAGCTCTTACTTCTTTCATCGCTAACATGTTGTTAACTCTAGCAGTATCTACTAATGCTGCTTGCCCAATTAAAGAACTTCTTTGTTGCTCTGATTGAGCAATATTTGGATATAAATAAGCAAACAATCTATTTTGTTTTACAGGTTCTTTGATAGAATCTGTTACTGCTCCTAATAAAAGGTCTATGTTATCCTCGTCTGTTTCAGTAGTTGTTGAATCAACACTTTCTTCTTCTGGAGTGTTTAATAACTCAGCAGTTTTGGTATCAGCTTGAATTAAGAAATTTTGAATTTCAACATTCGAGAATACTTCCCAAAATTGTAATTCTGCAGTACTTTGCAAAAGTTTTTCAACACGGTCAATATCTTTTGCTCCAGGTAATTCAATTAAGATTCTACCAGAGTTTCCGATACGTTGTATGTTTGGTTGCGTAACTCCAAATTTATCAATTCTACTTCTTAAAACAATAAACGCTGTTTCGATAGAAGCATCAATTTGATCTTGAATTATTGGTTCAACAACATCATTTTCATCAGTAAAACTGAATTTACCTTGAAAGGTTTTGTTACCAAAAATAGTTGGGTCACTTAGTTTTACAGTACCGTTACTTCCTTCTTCAAAGGCTTCAAAGAATAATGATAAATAAGTTCTACTACTGTTTCTTCTAGCAATAGCAGCATCGTTTAATGCTTTTACAAATACTTCGTTTTGCGAGTCGTTAGATAAGCCAACCAAGATATCTCTAACCGATACTTGTAATGTTGCGTTGATACCACCTTTTAAATCCAAGCCTAAGTTCATGGCTTTAGATTTAGCGTCGTTGTAAGTAAAATCTAAAAATGGTACAATCGTGTCGTTGGCAACTGAATCTAAATAACTTCTTTCAAATTTTGCTACTTGCGCAACATCATCACCAGCCTTGTTAATTGCAAATTCTTTTGCATCATCCTGTACATCGTTTGCAAACCAAGTAAATGATAATTGGTACAAACTCACTAATCCAAAAAGGATTGCAAATAACTTTATAAGTCCTTTATTCTGCATGCTAATCTAATTTAATTCTTCATTTTTGTTAAACGTGCAAATATATAATTTCCAATAGTAAAAGCCAATGATTTTTAGTATTTATTAAAGACGATTGTAATTAGTTGTTTATGATAGATTTATAGTATTCGAAATGCTTTCTAAAAAACGGACATTCATCATTTTAAAAACACTGATGAAGTTGTATATTAGCAGCCTAAAAATAAATATAGAATGGCTTTTAAAACAGATATTGAAATTGCTCAAGAAGCAACCATGATTCACATCAAAGATATAGCATCAAAATTAAATATTGAAGAAGATGATTTAGAAATGTATGGTAAGTACAAAGCAAAGTTGCCTTTAGACTTAATTGATGAAAATAAAATAAAAAGCAGTAATTTAATTTTGGTTACGGCTTTAACTCCGACTCCAGCTGGCGAAGGTAAAACAACCGTTTCTATTGGCTTGACAGAAGGATTGAATAAAATTGGGAAGCAAACAACTGTTGTTTTAAGAGAGCCTTCTTTAGGTCCTGTTTTTGGAATTAAAGGCGGAGCTGCCGGTGGTGGATATTCGCAAGTAGTACCGATGGAAGATATCAATCTTCATTTTACGGGTGATTTTAATGCGGTTGAAAAAGCGAACAATTTGCTATCTGCTTTGATTGATAACAACCTACAAAGCAAAGTCAATAATTTAAATATTGATGCGCGTACTATTCTTTGGAAACGTGTAATTGATATGAATGATAGAGCACTACGCGATATCACAATTGGATTGGGTGGAACTGCAAACGGAATTCCAAGACAAGACGGGTTTAATATTACACCAGCATCTGAAGTGATGGCTATTTTGTGTATGGCAACTGATTTTGAAGATTTAAAAAAGCGATTAGGAGATATTTTTGTTGGATTTACATTTGATAAAAAACCAATTTTTGCGCGTGACTTAAATGCCGAAAATGCGATGGCGATTTTATTAAAAGATGCTATCAAGCCAAATTTAGTTCAGACTTTAGAAGAGAATCCTGCGATAATTCACGGTGGACCTTTTGCAAATATCGCACAAGGGACTAATACAATTATTGCAACTAAAATGGGATTGTCTTTAAGTGACTATGTAGTTACTGAAGCAGGTTTCGGTGCTGATTTAGGTGCTGAAAAATTCTTAGATATTAAATGTGCTGCTGCAGATTTAAACCCAAAAGCTGTTGTGTTAGTAGCGACTATTAGAGCTTTGCGTCATCATGGTGGTGCTAAGAAAGACGAGTACAATACGCCAAGTGTAGATCGTGTAGCAGCGGGTTTTGAAAATTTAGAAAAGCATATTGAAAATATCAGAAAATTTAATATTGAGCCTGTAGTGGCAATCAATTCTTTTATTTCTGATTCTGAAGAAGAAGTACAATTCATAAAGGATGCATGTGCAAAGTTAGGAGTACAAGCAGTAAAGTCTGAAGGATGGGAAAAAGGAGGAGATGGTACTCAAGATTTAGCAAGAGCTGTGGTAGATGTTGTTGAAAATAAAGCAACTCAATTCAAGCCTATTTATGATTGGACTGACCCAATGAAAGAAAAAATAGAAACTATTGCTCGTGAAATTTACGGAGCAGATGGAGTGGTATTTGATAAAAAAGCATTGTTAAATTTAAAACGAATTGATAGATTAGGTTTTAATGATTTTGCGGTGTGTATGGCAAAAACTCAAAAATCATTTTCAGATGATGATTCTAAAATAGGAAGACCAACAGGATTTAAAGTAACAGTTCGTGAAATTGAAATTGCGGCTGGTGCCCGTTTTGTTATTCCGATTCTTGGTAAAATGATGCGTATGCCAGGGTTGCCAGGTGTACCAGCATCTAGCAATATGAGTATTGATAATAATGGAGTGATTTCTGGGTTGTCTTAGTATTAACAAGACCTCTTCGCGAGGAGGAACGACATGGCGATCTCATTAAAAGTTATAACAATCATGATGAGATTGCCACAGTAAATTTTCAATTTACTTCGCAAAGACGTTAGATTTGGGAGATATTTTATGACTTGTCTTTCCCGCGCAAGCGGGAATCCATAATTTTTGGTAATTAGCAAAAAAGGGAATGACTATTCAGGAATTCTCTTATTCATTACTCTAAACCAAAGTGGAGGTATTAAGGCCAGTAGCATCATTCCAGGATATCCTGTTTTCATTTGGGGTGAATCTATATGCGAATCTAAAATTTGGTAGGGTTTATTTGCCCTATGGTGATGGTCAGAATGTCTAGAGAGCTCGAATAATAATATCCGACCAATTACGTGGTCAGAATTCCAAGAATGCTTGTTTGTTACGACTTCGTAACGACCACTTTCTTTCTTGTTGCGAAGCAATCCATAATGTTCTATATAATTTACGGTTTCGAGTAATAAAATGCCAATAACTGAGACAATTAAAAAATAGATTAAAGATTGTCCTCCTAAAAAATAATAGATACACCCTAAAAGAAGTATTTGGAAAAAGGTATAGACTAGCATTTTATTGTTTAAAGAAAAAATATTTTTTTTCAGGATGCTTAATCTCTTTTTTTCTAGTTGCCACGCTTGTAAATAACTTCCTATTTGTGAGCGAAACCAAAAGATAAATAACCACTCATTTTTACGAGCAGTCGCAGGGTCTTCGTGTGTTGCAACATTAAAATGATATCCGCTATTGTGATAAGGTAAAAAATGAGTTTCGAGAGAAGTCATTAAAAGCACTTCTCCTAAAAATTGTGCAAATCTGTTTTCTGTTCTATGTCCTAATTCATGTCCAACGTTAATGCCAAAGACTCCACAGAGAATACCCATAGATAATAATCGTCCTATTAAATCAGAAGTTGAGATATCTTCATGAATCGTATTAAAGAATAAGAGTAACAAACCAATTTGAATCGGAACAATTAAATAAAGAAGTATATTATAATAGGGATTGTTTTTAGCAGATTCTACTTCTAATTCAGATAAATTACTAGCATCAGGTTTAAAAAGCAACTCAATTGCTGGTATTAAAACAAAAGCAATTATTAAGGGTAAATAGGTGAGGATACCCGTAGAAGTAAATGCGATATATGCCGCAATTGGTAAAACGATTATGCCTAAATATTTTAATTTTTTCATTGATGTTATTGTTTAAATGTCAGACCTGCGAAAGCAGGAATCTAGACTGAGCTAATTAAATGGATTCCCGTTTTCACGGGAATGACACTATAAAATTGATTAACCTTTTGTAAATATACATTATAAAAACAAAAAAATCCCCATCAGTTAAGATGAGGATTTATATTACTTAAGTAAAAAAATTACACGTCTAAAAGACCATTTGTTTTTTTAACACCTTCAGCACTTTCAGTAATTTTTGCTTTTTCAGCATCAGTTAAATCAATCTCAACAATTTTTTCAAGACCATCTTTTCCAATAATTACCGGAACACCAATACATAAATCAGACAAACCATATTCGCCATTTAACAATGTAGAGCATGGGAACATTTTTTTAGAATCCAATGCAATTGCTTTTACCATTTCTGATACTGCAGCTCCAGGAGCATACCAAGCACTTGTTCCTAACAAACCAGTTAATGTAGCACCACCAACTTTAGTGTCAGCGGCAACTTGTTCCATTCTTTCTTCTGATAAAAACTCAGTAGCATTGATACTATTTCTTGTAGCCAATCTTGTTAAAGGCACCATGCCTTTGTCTGAGTGACCTCCGATTACCATTCCGTCAATATCAGAGATAGGCGCACCTAGTGCTTCAGCTAATCTGTATTTAAAACGAGCGGAATCTAATGCACCACCCATTCCGATAATTCTATTTTTAGGTAAACCTGTAGCTTTGTGAGCTAAGTATGTCATTGTGTCCATTGGGTTACTCACCACAATGATTATTACGTTTGGCGAATGTTCTATCAAACTTGTAGCAACCATTTTTACGATTCCTGCATTGATTCCGATTAATTCTTCACGAGTCATTCCTGGTTTACGAGGAATACCACTAGTAATAACAGCAACATCACTTCCTGCTGTTTGAGAATAATCACCTGTGGTTCCAACAATTTTTGTGTCAAATCCGTTTAAAGATGCGGTTTGCATTAAGTCCATTGCTTTTCCTTCTGCAAATCCTTCTTTGATGTCTAAGATTACCACTTCAGAAGCGAAATCTTTGATAGCAATATACTCTGCGCAACTTGCGCCAACTGCTCCTGCACCAACTATTGTTACTTTCATTTATATACGTTTTAAATTGATAAAAAATTAAAGTGTAAATTTAATGAATTTGCTACAATTTAAGGCTTAGATTGTTATATAAATACCCCTATTTTTTGAAGAAGATTAAAAGAAAATTTATCTTTTTTTTATTTGTTGATGTAAGTGATTGTGTCTTTCCCGCGAAGGCGGGAATCCAGTTGTATTTGAATCTATGGATTCCCGCCTTCGCGGGAAAGACAAAACGAAAAAAGAGGCTATCTTTTTAGATAACCTCTTAATTAATCACATCTTCAAAAGGAAGGGATTAAATATCAATATTTGCATATTTTGCATTGTTCTCGATAAACTCTCTACGAGGCGGAACTTCATCCCCCATTAGCATAGAGAAAACCCTATCGGCTTCGACTCCATTATCAATAATAACTTTTCTTAAAGTTCTAAATTCTGGATTCATTGTAGTGTCCCACAATTGCTCAGCATTCATCTCTCCAAGACCTTTATATCTTTGGATTGTAGCAGATCCTCCAAAATTTTGAACAATCATATCACGCTGATCGTCATTCCAAGCGTACTCTCTTTTCTGACCTTTCTTTACTAAGTATAAAGGTGGAGCTGCGATATAAATACATCCTTCTTCAATAAGCTCGTGCATAAATCTAAAGAAGAAAGTCAAAATTAAAGTAGCAATATGACTACCATCCACATCGGCATCACACATAATAACTACTTTTCTATAACGTAATTTTGTCATATTCAATGCTCTTGGGTCTTCTTCTGTTCCGATGGTTACACCCAATGCTGTAAACATGTTTTTAATTTCTTCGTTTTCAAAAACTTTGTGCACCATTGCTTTTTCTACATTCAAAATCTTACCTCTCAATGGTAAAATAGCTTGGAACATTCTATCGCGTCCTTGTTTTGCAGTTCCTCCTGCCGAATCTCCCTCGACTAAGAATATTTCACATTTTTCTGGATCAGTTTCAGAACAGTCACTCAATTTACCAGGTAAGCCGCCAATGGACATCACAGTTTTACGTTGCACCATTTCACGGGCTTTACGTGCCGCATGTCTTGCTTGTGCTGCTAATATTACTTTTTGAACAATGATTTTAGCATCGTTTGGGTTTTCTTCTAAGAAATCAGTCAGCATTTCAGATACTGCCTGACTTACTGCTGAGGTGACATCTCTGTTACCTAATTTTGTTTTTGTTTGACCTTCAAATTGTGGTTCTGCAACTTTTACCGAAATAATGGCAGTTAATCCTTCACGGAAATCATCACCAGCAATTTCAAATTTTACATTTTTCAACAATCCAGAATTGTCAGCGTATTTTTTTAATGTTGCTGTTAATCCACGTCTAAAACCAGAAAGGTGTGTTCCACCTTCGTGGGTGTTGATATTGTTTACATATGAATGTAGATTTTCAGAAAAGGAAGTATTATACACCATAGCAACCTCTACAGGCACACCATTTTTTTCACCTTCCATTGCTATTACACCAGATGTTAATCGCTCTCGTGTAGCATCTAGATACTCGATAAATTCTGGTAAACCACGAGTACTCATAAAGGTTTCGGTAATGTTATTACCTTCGTCATCTTTTCTGCGTTTGTCTGTAAGGTTGATTGTAAGCCCTTTATTAAGGTAAGACAACTCACGCAACCTCGCTGCTAATGTATCGTAGCTATATTCTGTTGTGATATTAAAAATAGTATCATCAGGCGTAAAAGTCACCAAAGTTCCAATGTCAGTAGTTTCACCTATAGGTTTAACAGGATACAGGGTTTTTCCTTTTTCATACTCTTGCTCCCAAATTTTACCATCTTTATAAACGGTTGCTCTCAAATGATTAGACAGGGCATTTACAACTGAAACTCCAACTCCGTGCAATCCACCAGAAACCTTATAGGAATCTTTGTCAAACTTACCACCAGCACCAATCTTTGTCATTACAACTTCTAATGCAGATACACCTTCTTTTTTGTGAATTCCCACAGGAATACCACGACCATTATCTTTTACTGATATAGAATTGTCTTCGTTAATCCATACATCAATTTTATCACAATGACCTGCCATTGCTTCATCAATAGAGTTGTCAACAACTTCATATACTAAGTGATGTAAACCTCTTACGCCAACATCTCCAATATACATCGACGGACGCATGCGCACATGCTCCATTCCTTCTAATGCCTGAATACTATCGGCAGAATAATCGTGTTTTTTAGCTTCTTCGCTCATAAATATTTGTGTTAATCGTCAGTTCGAGTGGAATTCTTGAAAAGAATTTTGTACGGAGAACAAATCGGATTAGAAATGTTCTCGATACAATTTTTTCCTATCGTCAAAAATCACTCGAACTGACGATGATTTTTTTAATTGAATTGTAACAAATATACCTTAATAAAAGGTGTTTTTTAACTTGATAATATAACGTGTGTTTGAAGTTATTAACATTTGTTAAAAATGAGAAAGTGGCTTAAAAGAGCTAAAATGAACTGAGAGCAGAAATGTTTCAATTCTATTTTGATGAAAATTCAAAAAAGTAAAAAAGGCTTTTACAAAGGTTTATTTTGGCTGGCTTTAAACTCTTAAATTGTGAGATTTAGTTTCCAAAACATCAGTTTTTAAATTGGTTGAAAGAGTTTAATAGTCAGTTAAAAAAATATACTGAAAGCTTTAATCAATTCTGATTTTAGTTTTATTTTTGCGCATGCAACACAAAGTACTTATTTTAGATTTCGGATCGCAGTTTACACAACTGATCGCCCGTAGAGTTAGAGAGCTTAACATTTACAGCGAGATTCATCCATACAACAGTAAAAAATTCAATGTTTCAGATTACAAAGCAGTCATCTTGTCTGGGAGCCCCCATTCGGTTAGGAGTAAAGAAGCACCACATCCTGATTTATCTGAAATTAAAGGAAAAATTCCTCTACTAGGTGTTTGTTATGGTGCACAATATTTGGCTCATTTTTATGATGGAGAAGTTGGGCAATCGAATACGCGTGAATATGGTCGAGCACATTTGACATATATAAATCACGAAGAAACTTTGTTTGAAGGAATCAACGAAGGTTCGCAAGTTTGGATGAGTCATTCAGATACTATTCTGTCTTTGCCATCAAATTATAAAATGATTGCCAGCACAGAAGATGTTACCAATGCTGCATTCAAGATTGAAGGTGAGGACACCTATGCAATTCAATTTCATCCAGAGGTATATCATTCTACAGATGGTGCTAAATTATTAGAAAACTTCTTGGTAAAAATTGCAGGATTGAATCAAGATTGGACTCCAGATTCTTTTGTTGATACCACAGTGGCTACTTTAAAAGAAAAAATTGGAAATGATAAGGTAGTCTTAGGATTATCGGGTGGAGTAGATTCTACGGTAGCTGCAATTTTGTTAGATAAAGCTATCGGAAAAAATTTGCACTGTGTTTTTGTAAATAATGGGCTGTTGCGTAAAAATGAGTTCGAAAGCGTATTAAAGCAATACGAAGGAATGGGTTTGAATGTTAAAGGAGTTGATGCAGCAGATCGATTTTTAGAAGCTCTAAAAGGAGAGAGTGACCCTGAAGGAAAACGTAAAATAATTGGACGTGTTTTTATCGAAGTCTTTGACGACGAATCTCACAAAATAGAAAATGTAAAGTGGTTGGCACAAGGGACCATTTATCCTGATGTGATTGAATCTGTTTCGGTTACAGGAGGCCCTAGCGCAACAATTAAATCTCATCATAATGTTGGGGGGTTACCTGATTATATGAAACTTAAAATTGTAGAGCCGCTACGAATGATTTTTAAAGATGAGGTTAGGCGAGTTGGAAAATCTATGGGAGTAGATCCTGAACTTTTAGGAAGACACCCATTTCCAGGTCCTGGTTTGGGGATTAGAATTTTAGGAGATATTACCGCCGATAAAGTGAGAATGTTACAAGAGGTAGATGCTATTTTTGTAAACGGATTGAAAAAATGGAACCTGTACAATGATGTTTGGCAAGCAGGAGCTATGTTGCTACCTGTAAACTCAGTGGGGGTAATGGGTGATGAACGCACCTATGAAAAATGTGTTGCATTAAGAGCAGTAGAGTCCGTAGATGGTATGACTGCAGATTGGGTAGATTTGCCGTATAAATTTTTACAAGAAACATCTAACAAAATAATAAATAACGTAAAAGGCGTTAATAGGGTAGTGTATGACATTAGTTCAAAACCACCTGCAACTATTGAGTGGGAATAAACCTATGGACGAATTACGAATTTTGAATTAAGATTGATATTATGAAAACTTTGAGAATCTTCTTTTTACTATTTTTTGTTTCAGTATTAACTTCTTGTGCTCAGCAGAAAAAATACATTTCTTATGCTGTTCAGCAAGGAGAAACGATGAAAAGTATTGCTAAGGATAATGGTATGAAAGCACGAGATTTAATGCGATTAAATCCAGATGTTTCAAAAAAACCATCGGTAAATACGGTAATTATCATTCCGAATAAGAATTATGGGAAAGAAGAAAGTGATAGCAGTTCATCTCAAAAAACACATACTGTATTAAGGAAAGAAAACCTATTTAGTATTTCTCAAAAATATGGCATTTCTGTCGATGCGTTAAAAAAAGCAAACGATATACATGGTAATAATATTAGTGTTGGTAGGGTTTTGGTAATTCCAAACATAGAGAATATTGTTTCTGAAAAGTTAACAGAAGTTGCAATTGATTCAAGTTTTATTACACATACGGTTGTAAAAGACGATACGCTGTTTAGCTTAACCAGACGTTATCAAATATCTGAAGAAGCTTTATATGAGTTTAACCGAGCATTAAAGGATGGTTTAAATTTAGGGATGGTTTTAATTGTTGGTGAGAAGACTGAGGATGTGGTAGAGGTAAATATTTTTGAAGATATAATTACTGATAAACCATTGAATGTTTTATTGATGTTGCCTTATAAATTAAATTCTATCGATATTAATGACCAAGAATTTGAGTGGGATAATCGCCTATTAAATATTGTGACCGATTTTCATACTGGAGCTTTAATAGCTATTGATTCTCTACGAAATAGAGGTGCCCAGATAAATATTGATGTAGTTGACACAGAAAATAGTGCATCTAAAATTTCATCAGTTTTAAGAGAAAAAGATGTAGATGATTATGATGTAGTAATTGGCCCGTTATTTTTGAAAAATGCAAAACAAGTTTCAAAAAGTACATCTACACCAGTTATTGCCCCTATCTTTTCAAAAACACAAACATCAGTATCAGACAATAATTTAGTTAAGGTAGCACCAAATAAACAAGAGTTAGAAGATAAGGTCTTAGACTATTTATTAAAATCTTACAAAGGAGAAAAAATTATTATTACTGGTGATTCAACAGTGACTACTGGCGCTAAGATTTCTCAAATCATGGCAAAGTTAAGAACACATGATTCTATCAACGACATAACTGTTTTAAAACCAAAAGATGGCTATATTAAAAAAGAACGATTTATTGAAGTGATAGATACCGTACAGTATAAAAACTGGGTGCTTTTGGTAGGTGATAATCTTTTAGTAACTACAGATGTTGTGAATAATTTAGGAGTAATGCCATTAGAAAAAAGAGACATTCAAATGTTTAGTTTTGGTATGAATTCTAATTTTGACAATGTTAGTAATACTGATTTAGCACGTTTAAAGTTTACCTTTTCTAAAGCAGCATATATTGATGTTTTGAGTGTAGAGGCTAGAAGTTTTGAAAAACTGTACAAAGCAAAAAATCATATCAGGCCATCTGATTTTGCTACTAAAGGATTTGATGTTACTTACGACACCCTCTTGCGATTAATGGACGGGTCATTTAATGACGGTGCTAAAGAAGGAGTGTCTAGAAGAGTAGCTTCAAAATTTGATTATTCTAAAAGAATGTTTGGTAGTACCGAAAACAAAGGAGTTTTCCTTTTACAGTACCAAGATAATTTAGAGTTATTGCAATTAGACTAGAAAATAACCATGCAATAAAATAAAGAAGTCTTTTATCTTTTGTCTATAAGCGAAGCGGTCTTAAGTCATTAAAATCTATCGTCTAACGCGTCCTCTCATTTGATGGTGATTCATTCCAGGAGCTCTTTTCATTTGATCTTTCATCTGCTTGATTTGATCTTTTAACATCCCTTGTTTGTCTAATTTCTTAGCTTCGTTCATTAGCTTGGTTGCTTCTTGCTTTCTGTTTTTAGACATCGCAATTCCAGATAGCTGCAATTTTGCCATTGCCAAATCATGATCCATAGAAAGCCCTAAGCTAATGGCATTTTTAAAGTACTTTTCAGCCTGAGTTAAGTTGGTTTGTGAAACCAAGATTCCGTTAAGGAAATTAAAATAACCCTGCTGTTTTTTTACCAATGCTCCGCTAGGGTTCTTAATGTAACCCAACCATTTAGCAGTTCCTTCAAAGTTTTGCTTACGCAATTGTAAAAATGCCAATAAGATAAATTCATTTTTAAAATAGAGGAAAATAAAGATTCCTGAAAGTAAAATCAATGAGATTCCGTTCATGATATTTCCATCAACAAATTGAAACCCAGACCAAACAATGATAGCAGTAGCTATGACTAATTTTATATATTTATGAAACATGTTTTTGTTTAAATTTTAGAATTGCAAAGGTATGATATTATATGAATTTTATATGTATTGCTTTGTCAATTATTTGATTCTGTCATTCCTGCGAAAGCAGGAGTCTATTTAATTACTTCTCAGATGGATACCCGCTTTCGCGGGTAAGACAAATTAATTGATTTTTTTTGTAGTGAATAGGGTAAGTTATTTTTTTATCAGTCATCAGTCATTCTTACTTCTTATAATATTTATTGTATTTAAAATATCCCCATATACTTAATAGCAACGATATTGCAAGCCAAGACCAAATCTGTATTGGTACATCAGCAGATTCACCTTGCGCATAAGAATGCAATCCAGAAAGCATATGATTTACACCAAGATAAGTCATTAATATTGAAGCAAAAGAAAATACGGCTACAATATTAAAAGGAAGCCTTCCCCTTAATCCTGGAATCAAACGCATGTGTAATACAAAAGCATAAATCATAATACTAATCAAAGCCCAAGTTTCTTTTGGATCCCAACCCCAATAACGACCCCATGATTCATTTGCCCAAATAGCACCTAAAAAGTTTCCGACGGTAAATAAAATCAAACCAATAGTCATAGACATTTCATTGATAATGGTCAATTCTTTGATTATCAAATCGATTTTTTTCTTATTATTTCTAGTAGTGATTCCCATTAAAAATAAGGCTAACATCCCTAAAATCATCGATAGGGTAAATGGGCCATAACCCGCAACAATGATTGAAACATGAATCATTACCCAATACGAATCTAATACTGGAACCAAGTTTGCAATTGCTGGATCCATCCAATTCATATGAGCAAACATCAATATCATGGAAGTTACAAAAGCTGTTGCCGCAACAGTTAGAATAGATTTTCTTCCGAATATCAATCCAAAAAGCATGGTTGCCCAGGCAATATAAATCATAGATTCATATCCGTTACTCCAAGGCACATGCCCAGAAATATACCAACGAATTCCCAAGCCAGCTGTATGGTAAAGAAAGAGCAATACCATTCCGATAGCTCCTAATTTAATAACAGTATTTACAAATTTCGAATTGTTAAAGATTTGAATGATTATAAATATAAACAAGAAAAGCCCCATTAACATGTAGTAACCAAAGAGGCTCTTAAAAATATCATTTTTGTTGTAAAATATCTCTAGGTCAATTTTTTTATCTGAAGGGTGAACTTCAGCTCCATATTTCTTTTGAAACTTTTGGATGCCTACTAAAATTTCTACTGACTGAGAATAATCATTACTTTCTTTTGATTGTGTTAAGGTTTGTAAATAAGCGGGTAAAATCTGTTTTACAAAAACAGAATCGACTCCAGCATACTTAACAGCATGCAATTGATTTTGCGAAACCCATTTATTAGTTGGGTCATTTGGTATTGGGAAAAGGGTTAGTAAATCACCAAAGATTGCAGAGTAAAATAAATTTACACGATAGCTAACATCTAATACAGATTGTTCAAATTTACTCTTGATTTTTTTCTTGAATGCTTTTTCTTGTTCATCAGCAATTTTAAAACTCCCTTCGGCATCAAAAAAGTCTGCTAAGCGCGCGTATTTTTGGTCATGTGCAATCCCAATAATATCTCTTAATTTAGTATTCTCTTTTCTGATATATACAATCGGTACATTAAACCAAAACCTAGGATTTTGCTGAATAGAAATAAAAACTTGATTGGCATCTAACCCTTTATAAGTATCCTTTTTAGAAACTTTTCTCAGCAATTCAGATGCAAAAGTGTGTACTGGTTTCATGCGTCCGCCAGCATCTTGGATAATTAAATGGCTAAACTTTTCAGCATGAACTTTGTCAACACTATGCACTTGTAAAATTGAATCTATTTGCTGCTCAGTTAATTGATGTTGATGTTGTGAAAACCCTATTGAAAGACTCAGTAAAGCAACTATTGTTAAAGCCGCTTTTTTAGATTTTATTTTATTTAGTTGTTTTCGTAAGTCAGAAAAACGAGTGTTTTTACCAACTATTGGGATTAAAATCATTCCTAGAAACAATAAGAAATATCCAAAATAGGTGATACTAGTTCCCCAAAAATCATGGTTTACAGATAGGCGTGTTTCTTCATATTCTGGTGTGATACTATAGCTAGATTGAAAGAATTTATACCCTTTATAATTCAAAATGTTGTTCATGTAAATTCTAAAATCAAAAGATTCTTTTGGGTCAATTACGGTTACTTCACTTGCATAAGACATCGGACTCTGAGACCCAGGATAATTCTCTAATTGAAAATCTCTTAGCTTTATATGAAAAGGCAACTTTAATTGCTTTGACCCATAGTTAACTCTAAAATTGAGATTGCCAACTGTTATTTGCGTTGGGTTTTCTATACTGTATTGTCCGCCATAAATAACCATTTGTTTAGTTTCATTACCAACAGTAACATTAAAAGTTAATTTGTCTAATGAGTTTTCTTCTTGAATACCTTTTACAGTTTTGTAAGACCCACTAATAGAGGGTCTTGGAATTACAAAGCTTAGACCAGCTAGATTGTGCAATGAGAGTAATTGTAATTCTTGAACAGAATCTTTGGCGATGATTCCTTCGTATTGGTCTGACATTCGGTAGAATGTGCCATCTACTTTTGATTTGATTTTTAGAGATTCAACATCAGAAATAATATCAATCGTATTATTACCTTCATTATCATAACCAATCAACACATTATGGATTAATTGGCTACTCCCTTTTTTGATAAAATGATCATGTCGTCCGCCATTTGATGACTCGACTAGTTTTATATAACTATCTCCTTTGTCATCCTCAATAAATACTTCTTTAGCAAAAGGAACATAGTTTACAAGATCAAATTCAAATTTTGTATCTCTAAAGTTATTGCTATAAGAAAACCGAGGTTTCCCTTTTGCAGAAATTAATATCTTTTCTGAATTGTAAACGAGCATTTCTTTATCGTTAAGTGCAGTTACATCAAAATAATTTGCTTCAGAATACATGATGTTACTAGACTGACCTTCGATAATAGGCATGATACCTTCATAACTTACATAACGCGTAATTCCAGCTCCTAGAATGATAAAAATAAAGGCTAGGTGAAATGATAAAACTGTCCATTTCTCTTTTCTGTAAAGTCGGTATTTAATAATATTTCCTAAAAAGTTGATAACAAAAATAACCATGATAGCCTCAAACCACCAAGCATTGTAAACTAACACTTTAGCTGTTTGTGTGCCGTAGTCATTTTCAATAAAAGTGGCAATCCCCATAGCCGTAGCAAAAACGATAAATAGAATTCCTGTGAGTCGGGTTGAGTACAAAATAGAAAGTATTTTCTTCATTTTTAGTTTGTCAAAAATTTTGTGCAAAAGTACGGATTATTGCATTTATATTCTCGAGTAAAGTGTTAATAATTAAAACAATTGATTAGTGTATTAGTTTCTGTTTTTTTATCAGATTTAATACTTTACTTTTGAAGGGCTTTAAGTTAATTTCCATTTTATTATGAATTCAAGTACTCAAAATTATATAGCTTCACCAATTAGATATGACAAAATGCAATACCGAAGATGTGGTAAAAGCGGAATTTTATTACCGTTACTATCGTTAGGTTTATGGCATAATTTTGGAAAATCTGATGATTTTGAAAAAGCTAAGTCTATTGTAAAAACTGCATTTGATAACGGAATTACACATTTTGATTTGGCTAACAATTACGGACCACCGTATGGTGCTGCTGAAGAAACATTTGGGAGAATTTTGAAATCAGATTTTAAATCATATCGCGATGAATTAATTATTTCATCAAAAGCTGGTTGGGATATGTGGGAAGGTCCTTATGGTAATTTTGGTTCACGAAAATATTTAATTGCAAGTTGCGATCAAAGTTTAAAAAGAATGGGGTTGGATTATGTGGATATTTTTTATCACCATCGCCCAGATCCAGATACGCCACTTGAAGAAACAATGGGTGCTCTAGATCAGATTGTTCGCTCGGGTAAAGCATTATATGTTGGTATTTCGCAATACAATGCTAAAGATACAGCTAAGGCATCAAAAATTTTAAAAGACTTGGGAACTCCATGTCTAATTCATCAACCAAGATATAATATGTTTGACCGTTGGGTTGAAGATGGACTGTTAAGCACCTTAAATTCTGAAGGAATTGGCGCTATCGCTTTTTCTCCTCTAGAGCAAGGAATTTTGACGGATAAATATTTAGATGGAATGCCAGCAGATTCTAGGGCAGTTAAAGATGGTCGTTATTTAAAGGCAAATACAATCACTCCAAAAATTCTTGACAAAGTAAAAAACTTGAATTCTATTGCCAACAATAGAGGGCAAAGTTTAGCCCAAATGGCAGTAGCTTGGATACTTCGAAACCCTGAAATTACTACAGTATTGGTTGGAGTTAGTAAAGAGGATCAGCTAAAAGACAATATAAAAGCTTTAGATAATTTATCTTTTACTTCGGATGAATTGAATGAAATAGAGTTGGTTTTAAATTGATTTTTATTATTTGAATTGCAGCTTGAAATACTAATTCCGACAAAGTCGGAACATCTTTTTTGTAGAATAAAAATCAATTCCGTTTAGATTTGTTGAAGCCTTGGAAATCGAAGATTCATAAACACATATTTGTAAAATATTAAAGACGTGAACTAAATAAATTAGGAATTGTGTTTTGGTTTAGCTTTGCTAAAATTCATCTAAAAAAGTGTCTTTTCTTTTGATTCGTTTTATTTGGACAAGCAAAGAAAATGAATAGAAGACAAGAATTAATTCTTTCATTTTGTCTTGACACAAAACGAAACAAAAAGTCAATAAGAATTATAGGAATTTTTCACTTTGTGAAATCGTTGTTAAATCTTCATTTCATGCTCTTTTTCCTCAAAAGCGAAACGCACTTCCACTTGATTTACAACTAATTCTTTAAATTCTTAGGTTTATTGAATTTCGAATGATTTGTCTTTCCCGTGTAAACGGGAATCTAAATTTAAAAGGTATTTATTTAGAAAGAGAAATACCCAAATTGCAATGAATTATAATTTGTGTAGTAGATTTTTTATTTAATAGAAAATCAAACTTAAGATTCCGAATCCTAAAGCCAATAATAGCATTATTCCAGAAAACTTTCTCATGTTATTTGATTTCAGTTTCAGTTTTTCATTTTCGCCATTGGTTTTCCAATTTAATTTGAGCATTGATTTAAACATTAATTCATAAGTCGAAATAGAGAAAGGGTTTAGAATTGGAAAGAAAGGAAATTTATTTTCGTCAGCGGTATAATAAATCCAAAGATTCATATAATAAGCAATCCCATAAGAGAAAAAGGATAAAGTAAATCCAGTTAGAATAATTACATTAAATATTTCGTTCATAGCTTATAATTTCTTTCAATGCTTATGTGCGTAAGAATAATAAACTATTCATCAACCCTCTCAATCAACTTTTCTAAAATATCAATTGCAGCTTTGGCAATTTTTGTCCCAGGACCGAATACGCCTACTACGCCAGCATCAAATAAAAATTCATAGTCTTGTTTTGGAATTACACCACCGGCTATTGCTAAAATATCATCTCTGCCATATTTCTTAAGTTCGGCAATCACTTGAGGAACTAAAGTTTTATGTCCTGCTGCTAAAGATGAAACCCCCAACACATGTACATCGTTTTCAACAGCTTGTTTTGCCACTTCTTTAGGTGTTTGAAACAATGGACTGATATCAACATCAAAACCTAAATCTGCAAAACTAGTTGCTACAACTTTGGCACCACGGTCATGACCATCTTGTCCCATTTTCGCAACCATAATTCGTGGACGACGTCCATCTAATTCAGCAAATTGATTTGCTAACTCAACAGCGAGTTTAAAATATTGATCATTTTTAATTTCTTTACTATACACGCCAGAAATGGAATTAATTGTTGCTTTATATCTGCCAAAAACAGTTTCTAATGCCGATGAAATTTCTCCCAATGTGGCTCTGCTTCTTGCTACTTTTACAGCCAAATCTAATAAATTTCCTTGACTTGTTTTTGCGCAATTAGTTAAATCTAGTAAGGATTTTTTTACAGCATCATTATTTCTCTCCGATTTTAATTGTTGCAAGCGTTTAATTTGTGACGCTCTCACCGCTTCATTATCAACTTCTAAAATATGTAACTCATCTTCCTGTTTTAACTGATACGCATTTACGCCTACAATAATATCTTGTCCACTATCAATACGAGCTTGCTTTTTAGCAGCAGCCTCTTCAATACGCATTTTTGGAATACCTTTTTCTAAGGCTTTGGTCATACCGCCTAATTCTTCAATTTCCTGAATTAGTTTCCAAGCATCATCAGCAATTTTTGCGGTCATTTTTTCTACTTCATGGCTTCCTGCCCAAGGGTCAACTGTTTTAGTTACTTTGGTTTCTTCCTGAATATATATCTGTGTGTTTCTAGCAATTCTAGCTGAAAAATCTGTAGGTAATGCAATTGCTTCATCTAAGGCATTGGTGTGCAAACTTTGGGTGCCCCCAAAAACTGATGCCATCGCCTCAATGGTTGTTCTTGCAACATTGTTAAAAGGGTCTTGTGCAGTTAAACTCCAACCACTTGTTTGACAGTGAGTTCTTAATGCCAATGATTTTTGATTTTGTGGATTGAACTGCTGAATGATTTTTGCCCACAACATTCTCGCAGCTCGCATTTTAGCAATCTCTTTAAAATGTTGCATCCCGATACCCCAAAAGAAAGAAAGTCTTGGTGCAAATTCGTCAATCTTCATTCCTGATTCTAATCCGATACGAATATATTCCAACCCATCAGCAAGCGTATAAGCCAATTCAATTTCTGGTGTAGCACCTGCTTCTTGCATGTGATATCCAGAGATAGAAATACTATTAAATTTTGGCATGTTTGCTTTTGTATATTGAAAAATATCAGCAATAATTTTCATAGATGGTGTTGGAGGATAGATATAGGTATTACGTACCATAAACTCTTTTAACACATCATTTTGGATGGTTCCAATTAATTGATTTGGAGAAACCCCTTGCTCTTCAGCTGCAACAATATAAAATGCCAACACTGGTAAAACAGCTCCGTTCATAGTCATAGAAACCGACATTTTATCTAACGGAATCTGATCAAAAAGGACTTTCATATCCTCAACCGAATCTATGGCAACTCCCGCTTTACCAACATCACCTTGTACACGTTCATGATCAGAATCATATCCGCGATGTGTTGCTAAATCAAAAGCAACAGATAAGCCTTTTTGACCAGCTTCTAGATTACGGCGATAGAAAGCATTACTTTCTTGTGCTGTAGAAAAACCTGCATATTGGCGGATGGTCCAAGGTCGGCGAACATACATAGTAGAGTATGGTCCGCGAAGATTTGGAGAAATACCAGCAACAAAGTTTTGGTGCTCAAAACTTTGAGTTTTGAGTTCTGAGTTTTGAGTTTTGAGTTCGATATTTTGTAAATTCTTACGCTTCATCTTTCAATCTTTCTTGTTCAACTTTTTCTGACAGTCTTTTGGCAATGATTGGCTGAATCAGTGTTTTTCTTGGATTTGTTTTTACAAAAGGAAATAGCTCAATATTGTCTTTCATTTTGTCATCTATATTTGGATGTTTATTTGTACCCAACAAAACAATTTCTTTAGCATTAAACTGTTCTTGTTCTTTGTCTGCAGATTTTTTTATTTTTCGTTGTATAGTGCCTTCCTTCAATTGTTTTAAAAAACCGCCTCCTTTTTCAATATCCTTAAAAATAGCCAATGCTTTTTGTGCTATTTCTTTGGTAAGTGTTTCAATATAATAACTGTCTTTTGCAAATTCGGCTCCCTTATCAAAAGCACTTTCTTCCTTAAAAATTAATAATTGATTTCTAGAGATGCGTTCACCAAATTCATTCTTTTTATGAAATAAATGGTCGTAAGAATTATTGCTAATGGTGTTTGTGCCACCTAAAATTGCACTCATACATTCGGTTGAGGTTCTCAACATATTGGTATTGTAATCATACAATGTTTTATTTCGATTGGTAGGTTGGGTAAAAATGTTAACATCGAAAGGAATGTTATATTCATCAGAAATTAGTTTCCATAAATAACGGAAAGCTCTTAGTTTTGCGATTTCGAAGAAATAATTACTACCTACTGCAAAGTTGAAATTAATAGTTTGTTTAGAAATATTTAGGAGCGACTCTTTGTTGTTGATAAAATTCAAATATTCATTTCCGTGAGTTAAAGCATACGCTACTTGTTGCACAACAGTTGCTCCTGCATTTTGATATTGAGAGATGTTGACTTGTAAAACGTTTGTGTTATTTGCTGTTTTTAGAATGTTAGCTAGTATTTCAAAATCTTGGGTTAAGTTAAAAAACCAATTTCCTTCTTTTGCTAACTGGCCAATGATATCAATATTTAAAAAAGAATTGAAGTTTTTTAAATGTGATGTTAAATCCGTAATAAAACTTTCAGAAAGGAAATTTAATTGAAAATGAATTTCCGTATTTCCAGGAATATTTGCCAATAGTGAATCAATTTCAAAAGGAGCATCTGCTAAAAACTGAATACTGTTAGCACCTCTTTTTAAAGCATCTATCGCTAAATAATTGGCAGTTTTTTCGGTGCTTACAAAAATAGTTTGACAGATATTAAAGCTTGTTGGAGTATTAGGAACCTCTAATGATTCCATTTCATCTTTGTGATAAAATGGTTTAATTGTGATTCCTTCGTTCGTGTGAGTTAACAAGGTTTCGTTGTAATCAGCACCTTTTAAATCGAACTGTATTTTTTGTTTCCATTGTTTTGAGGAAACTGTTGGGAATTCGTCAAATAAAAAATCACTCATATTTTTTTAATAATTTAAAAAATGTTCTCGATACAATTTTTTATCAAAAATCACCTGTCTACCGTAGGTAGGCTCGAATTGACGTTTTGCATTGATAATTACAACCCTGCTAACTTTTAATTATTCCTTTTTATTTTCATTGAATTGTATCATATTCAATTATATAAATATCCTCATTTTCTTTCTTCATATTATATTCTTCGCGGGCGTATTTATCTAGCTGTTCAGGGTCTTCTAGTTTTTCTATTTTCTTTTTATCAGCATTTATTTCAGTTTGATAAAAGTTTTTATCTGTTTCTAGCTTGTTAATTTCTTTATTGAATTCGCGATCTATCAAAAAAGAATTTTCATCAAAAAAAGTCATCCAAATCAAAAAAACAATCAAAATTAAAACATAGCGATTACTTAAAAACCGTACTGTTTTATTATTCCTTATTTGTTTTAAGGTCATTGTTTAGCAAGTTTTTCGTTGATTACTGTTCTAACGATATCTACAGCCACCGTATTGTAGCGATCGTTTGGTATTATCATGTCAGCAAAGTTTTTTGTAGGTTCAATAAACTGTAAATGCATTGGTTTTAGGGTGTCTTGATAACGGTTTAAAACTTCGTGCAAATCTCTGCCACGTTCTTGTATATCTCTTTTTAACCTTCTAATCAATCGCTCATCAGTATCAGCATGTACAAATATTTTGATATCACATAAATCACGTAACTCAGGATTGTTAAAAATCAAAATCCCTTCAATAATCAATACTTTAGTGGGGTGCGTTATTACAGTGTTTTTTGTTCTATCATGAGTAACAAAAGAGTAGACAGGTTGGTTAACTGTATTGCCAGCTTTAAGCTGTTTTAAATGCTCAACTAGCAATTCAAAATCGATTGAATTAGGGTGATCAAAATTTATCTTTGTTCTTTCCTCGTATGATAATTCGTGTGTTTCTTTATAATAAGAATCTTGCGAAATTACCGCTACCTCATTTTCGGGAATCTCATTTAAAATTTGATTTACTACAGTTGTTTTTCCAGAACCTGTACCGCCCGCAATACCAATAATTAGCATAGTTTTTTTGTTTTGTTGACCTATTAGCAAAATTACGAATTTTGAAAATAATGACTCCAAAAATTAGGAATAAAAAAATAAAAGAAAGAATTGATATATTATTGCAAATTTTTTGCCTGATATATTTTGATTGAGTCGCAAAGTGTTTTGGTAAATATTTTAGCACTTTCGCTATACAAATGAGAACCATCGTAAGAGTTGTAGAGATAACCAGTTGTGCTAAAATTGAGATATGGGACTTGTTGCCTTTTAGAAATCACTTCAATACGTTCATTAAAATCTGGCCAAAAATTATCTTCTAAAAGTAAAAAACTAGAATCAATTGGCAACCGGGTGACGATTACTGTTCCATAATTATTTAAATAATTGACTGTTTCTTCTAGCATCTGCATTCTGTATTCAGATTTTTTTTTGATATTTATCTACCTGTCTGTAACCATTATTTGTAAGCTTCATCCAATGCTCTTTAATTGCATCTTGTTTTTCTTTACTGAGCTTTCTAGATTTAAATTCTAGCCATCCATCTGGATGAATATTAACAAACATTTTTTGAGGTTTAAGTAATCCTCGGTAGAGTGAGCCGTCATAACATTTTCTTACATACTCATAATTTGGATGACTATTAAAATTAGTCATTTTTCTAAGAATTGTGTTTTTGTCAAGTTCTATATTCGCAGAGTCTTTTAATCCTTTTGTAATTAAAAAATTACCTGGAGATACTGATAAAATAAACAAGCCACTGTTAGAGGTTGTGTCAATTTTATGTTTAATGGCATTTAAATAAACTGCTCCATAAGATGATTGTGTTTTTTCAAATGCAAAATTTAACATTGGTTTTTGAATAGAATTGTTTAATTCTTGTTCTATGATTGCTGGTGAAATTCCGTCATGAGCTCTTGAAATGCCGAGTATTAAACTACTAGCTTTGTAGGTGAACTTATAATAATTGCGGTCAACATGTCCTTGCGTAATATTATAAACAAAGCCAAAATAGCAGATCACTAGGAGTGAAGCTAAAAAACTAATTTTTAATATGAGAGATTTTATTTGCATCTAAAATTGAAAATAAATAAAATTGTTTTGTCTGTTTATACTAAATAAAACAATCCCAAAAATAAATAGGATGTACATAGCCCATCTTAAGGGTTGAGTTCTTTTGGTGATTAGCTCATACACTTTATCATTGCCTTTATAATAATGAATGATTTGAACAAAAATTAAAAGACCAATTGTTAAATAAAATTCATACGAATATTTAAGAATATTGAATTGTAAATTGTCAAATACAAATAAATTGTCAAGGTATTCTAAAGCGATATCAAAAGACGGGGATCTAAAAAATATTAGTGAGAAGGCAAGAGAATGGTACCAAATTATTCGCCAAGAAAATTCAAAAACAGGAAATAAGAATGGAATATTTATTTTGTTGATTAAATATTTTCTGTGTTTTTTTGTGCCAACTTCAAAAATTAGAAAGACTCCATTAAGCAAGCCCCAAACAATAAAATTCCATCCAGCACCATGCCATAATCCCATGCTAAAAAAAACAATAAGAATAATCCAATATCTTGAAAGTTTTGTTTTTGAAAGCGGAATAAGCATATAATCTCTTAACCATTTTAAAAGCGAAATATGCCAACGTTGCCAGAGGCTTACCATATTTTTAGCGACCATTGGTCTGTTAAAATTTTGCATTAAGTTAAAACCTAATATTTTTGCTGCACCAATGGCAATTGTGGTATAGGCAGAGAAATCGTAATATAGTTGAAAAGAGAAAAAATAAACACCTAATATTAAGGTGGGACCTCCATAGTTTTTTGGGTTTGCAAAAACAGCATCTGCATAAATACCCAATCTATCTGCAACAACTAATTTTAGAAAGAAACCCCAAGCCATCATAATAACTCCTTGTTTTATTGCTGGAATATTGATTTCAATTTTTTTGTAAAACTGTGGAATCAATCTATTAGCTCTTTCAATTGGTCCTGCAACTAGTTGTGGGAAAAACGAAACGTATAAGGCATATTTTACAAAACTACGCTCTGGTTTTATAAGTTTTCTATACACATCAATACTATAACTCATTGTTTGGAATGTGTAAAAACTGATACCAACAGGCAGTAATATTTTTTTGATATTATAGGTTTGCGAGACTGTTTCTGTTGCATGTTCAATTCCAAAGAAATCTAAAATTGCAAAGGAAGTTTCAGCGAAGAACCCTAAGTATTTAAAATAGAAAAGCATCCCAAGGTTAACTAAAATACTAAAGTATAAAAATAGTTTTCTCTTTTTTTGATTGTTGGTATTGTGTATTTTAATTCCGACATAATAGTCGATGACTGTTGATGCGAATAGTAATAATACTAATGATGGTTCCCAATAAAAGTAAAAGAAATAACTGGCAATAAGTAATAAATAAGCACGGTATTTATGTGCTAATACATAATACAGTATTACCACAAGAGGGAAAAAAAATAAAAAGTCAAACGAATTAAATAGCATTTGGAGACAATTTTCTTTTATATAGCAATTTCAAACATAGTTAAAAAATATTAAATAGTTTAGGAAATGTAGAATTGATATCAAGAACGGTTAGTATTATTATATGCCAAGAAATTATTTACTACCTTTAGCCTGCTATGATTAAGGTACTACAATTTGTCCCCGTACAAATTACTATATTCCTGCTATTTGGAATATATACAGGGTATTATAGCACAATTTCTTTTGAGAATTTACTCCCTTTTATTTTAGTTGGATTACTGCTCATATTGGCAATTCAATATTGGAGAGCCAATAAATCTTTTAAGCGAAATTTATTTTTTAATAGCACTACATATCTACTTTCTTTTTTTATCGGAATTGCAACCATAACCATCAATAATGACTTAAACAATCAAAAACATTATACCCATTATATTACTAGTGATGCTACTATTATTTTGGTTGTTGAAAAGGAATTAAAGTCTGGCAACTATTACGATAAATATGAAGCTTCTGTTATTAATATTAATGACAAATCTACCATTGGCACTATTTTATTAAACATTCAAAAGGATAGTTTAGAAAAGTTAAAGGTTGATGATAAGCTGTATTTAAAATCAACATTTAAAGAACTGATTGCACCAATGAACCCTTATTATTTTAATTATAAGGAGTATCTAAAAAAGCAGAATATATACCATCAGTTATTTACTAATCATCAGGAATTTTTGATGTTAAATCCACGTCAATTTTCATTCAAAGGATTGGCAGCGCAATTTAGAGAAAGGGTCAATTTTGCGTTGATAAAGAATAATTTTAAAGGTGATGAATTGGCAGTAATCAATGCGTTGCTTTTAGGGCAACGTCAAGAAATTTCTCCAGAATTAATTCAGAGTTATACGGGTGCTGGTGCTATTCATATTTTGGCAGTATCAGGCTTGCATGTCGGAATTATACTCTTAATTCTAAATTTTATTTTCAAGCCAATTGAACGTTTTAAAAATGGGAAAACCATCAAGTTGATTTTAGTTGTTTCGCTATTGTGGGCTTTTGCATTTGTAGCAGGATTGTCTGCATCAGTAGTGAGAGCTGTTACAATGTTTACTGCTGTGGCAATTGGTTGGCAGGTAAACAAACCCACAAATGTGTACAATACGCTAACAATCTCTATGTTTTTTCTATTGCTGTTTAATCCTTATTTTTTGTTTGATGTTGGTTTTCAGTTGAGTTATTTAGCAGTGTTTTCTATTGTTTGGATTCAACCTTTACTCTACAGTTTTTGGAAACCAAAATTTAAGTTACTTGATTATTTCTGGAAACTACTAACTGTTTCAGTTGCGGCCCAATTTGGAATTATACCTATAAGTTTATATTATTTTCATCAATTTCCCAGCTTGTTTTTTATCTCTAATTTGGTGATTATTCCTTTTTTGGGAGCCATCTTGTTAGGCGGAGTTTTAATCATTTTGTTATCACTTTTAAATATCCTTCCCAACATTTTAGCAACAGTTTATAATTATCTAATTCGAGCTATGAATTTAGTGGTTGATTGGGTGGCTCATCAAGAAGATTTTTTATTTCGTGATATTTCATTTTCATTATTGATGGTTGTTAGTTCTTATGCAATGATTGTTTTTGGAACCCGATTTTTAACCAAGAGAAACTCTAATAGACTTATTGGGTTTTGTTTGGCGCTCATACTTTTTCAATCAACTTTTATTTACGAAAAGCAACAACGATTGTTAACTGATGAATTCATCATTTTTCATAAAAGTCGGAATTCAATGTTAGGGAAGAGAATGGGGAATCATATGGAATTTTATCACTCTTTAGATAGTGTTACCCTTGCAAAAGATAAAGTATTAAGGCAATATAAAGTTGGAGTTGGAGCGTTAGAAATTCAATCAACAAATACAATTCCTAATATCATGCAATTCAATACTAAACGCATTTTAATTATTGACAGTTTGGGAGTATTTCAACTTAAAAGTTACAGTCCAGATTTGATATTTTTACAGCAATCACCCAAAATAAACTTAGTTAGGTTAATAGATTCACTCAACCCTAAAATGATTGTAGCAGATGGGTCTAATTATAAATCGTATATCAAGCGTTGGGAGTTAACATGTGAACAAAAAAATACTCCTTTTCACTATACTGGGCAAAAAGGAGCTTATGTGTTAAAATACTAATAATTAAATGTCAGTGTGACAATTCTTTTATTTATCAATACCGTGCATCAATCTTTTAATTGGTTTGTTAAGGCTTAATATAGCTAAACCTGCAATAAAAGGAATAATTGTGAATATCAAGAAAAAATAAGACCAACCATCTGTTTCTAAAATTGATTCTGAGTATTCAGCAAATATGGATGATATTTTTCCTGCCAATCCTGTAAATACATACCAAATACCAAATAAGAAGGCTAGCATTCTAGCAGGGGCTAATTTACTAACATATGACAATCCAACAGGTGATATTGATAATTCTCCCATGGTGTGTAATAAGTAGGCTCCTACTAACCACATCATGCTAATAGAGGCGGTTTCGGCACCGTTAGGAATGCTGCTTGAGCCTATTGCTAACATGCCAAAACCTCCCGCTAATAAAGTTAATCCAATAAAGAATTTTTGAGGGCCTGAAATCGTAAACTTCTTCCAGAGGACTGAATAAAGCGGAGCTAATATTACAATAAAGAATGGGTTTAATATTTGAAACCATGAAGTATCTACTACAGCTGCCCCTGTAAACATTTCGCCAATAGTTGAGTTTGAAAAGCTACTCATCACTTCAGAAATTGCTGCAGTTTCTACTCCTAACAACTTATTTAGTACTCTTATGATTACCAAATACCAGATAATTAAAAAACTTATTGAAGTAAATACTATTGTTAGTGGATTTGTTTTCCAAATAGCTTTAAACAGTTTGTAGATAAATGCTGTTAGAATTATCATTGGTGTGAATGATAAAATAAGATCGATGATTTTGTAGATTAATCCCCAGTTTCCTTCTAATATTCTATTGGTATAATCTTTAGCAAAAACAGTTAATGTGGTTCCCGCTTGTTCAAAACTAGCCCAAAAGAATATCACAAAAAATGCGATTAAGAAAATTACTTTTAAACGATCTCTTTCTACTACTTCATATCTCACCAATCGCGAAAGCCCTAATTTTATAAATGTTAATAGTGAAATTGTAAAAAATATTTGAGATAAGTCAACAGATATACTTCCTATTGAAAATAAATTTTCAGTTAAAAAATGAGTTCCTCTTGTAATGGCAGAAAACACACCATCAACAATCCATGTTATTGCAAAAAAACCACCAATTGCTGCAGTTGTTAAGTCAACTTTTGTGAATGGCACCTCTTTAGCTTTTTCTTCTTCTGATACAATTACATTAGTATTCTTCTTAACTTCAGTTGCTGCTTTACCAAATACGTTTCTGGCAAAATAGAATTGTAATAATCCAAAGAACATAAAGATACCTGCCAATCCAAACCCATAGGCCCAACTAAAAGTTTCTCCTATCCATCCTACTAATAACACTCCAATAAAGGCTCCAGAGTTAACACCCATATAAAAAATGGTATAAGCGCCATCTTTTTTGTCGCTATCTGGTGGATACATTTTCCCTACGATAGACGACATATTAGGTTTAAATAATCCAGTACCTAAAACGATAAGAAGCAGACCTATATAAAAGACAAATTTTAAATCCATCCCAAGTTGTAAATCTGAAAGAGCCATAGCTCCATGCCCCATTGTAATAATGGAAGCGCCAACTAAAACGGTTTTAACGTGCCCCCATTTGTTATCTGCTAACCATCCGCCTAAAAGAGGAAGTAAATATACAAGCATAACATACCACCCATAAAGATAGTAGGCTTCTTTCTTTTCCCAACCCCAACCATCATCGTCAATTTTTGCAATCAAAAATAAGATTAGTAATGCACGCATACCATAGTAGGAAAAGCGTTCCCACATTTCAGTAAAAAATAAAACAAAGAGTCCAACAGGATGTCCTAAGACTTCGGTTTTTAAAAATTGATCTTTTGAATTTTCTTCCATAATATATTATCTTTCTGCTAATTCGTAGCCTTCATTGTCATCGCTAAGATGTATTTCTTTTTCGTCATCTTCGGCACCATGGGTTAATCGTTTTAAAGGTTTTAATAGCGCGATGACTAATAATCCGAATAGTACTGTAAAAATTGTAATTCCAATAAAAATGGTGTACTCACCAAATTCTCCAGATTTCTCGCCTAATATTCCAGCAACTTTGCCCCCAAGACCTGTGGCAGCAAAATACAAGCCCATCATCAATGAAGCATATTTTGCAGGAGCTAATTTTGTTACAAATGATAGTGATACTGGCGATGAAGAAAGCTCTCCGATAGTATGGAATAAATAGGCAAACACCAACCAATACATTGCAGATGATCCGTTAGCTTCATAATCTCTTACAGCAAATATCATAAATACAAAACCGAGCCCCATAATAATGGTTCCAGATGCCATTTTAAACAGTGATGATGCTTCTTTATTTTTTAATTTTCTCTTTGCCCAAAGGTTTGCTACCCAAACGGCAAATAGTAATATAAAACCAGCATTCAACCCTTGAAACATTGGTGTAGGGACTTCCCATCCAAACAATATTCTATCTGTTTTAGTATTTGTATAAACATTCATCAATCCACCAGCTTGTTCAAAAGCGCCCCAAAAAACTATGACTAATAAAAACGAAAGCAAGACTACTAAAAAACGATCTTTTTCAATTTGACTTTTTAAATCTTGATAAATCATCATTAGTAATCCAACTGTTAAAGATAGGAACATAAAGAGGCCCCCATACCCCCAGTGGTCAACACCTTCAAAGGTAAACCCTGCGTAAATAGAAAGTGCTAACAATACAATAACGATTACTAATTGTATTGGGAATTTAAATAGGTTTAAAAATAATTTGAGTATTGAAACATCATCTTTTTTGTCTTCTTCGGTTGGTTTGTTTCCAACATGTATCAAGAATTTTTGTCCCCAAACGTAAACAATTAACCCAAGCAACATGGCAATACCTGCCATTCCAAAACCAGCATGCCAACCCCATTTTGCAACAATTAAACCTACAAAGGTTGTTGCTAGTAATGATCCTAGATTTATACCGATATAAAAAATACTAAAACCTTTGTCTCTTCTAATGTCACCTTTTTCATATAGTCCGCCAACCATAGTAGAAATGTTTGGTTTTAGACAACCAACACCCAGAATAATAAGTCCAAGACCAGTAAAGAATGCCCAAGAAGCATCAATTGCCAAAGTTCCATGACCAAGTACTAATATGATTGCACCTAACATTACAGTTTTCTTTTGTCCTAAAACTTTATCCGCTAAAATACCACCAGGAATGGATAATAAATACACCAGCATTACATACCAACCGTATAATTGATAGGCTTCTAATTCTGTCCAGCCGAGTCCTGGGCCATTTTTATCATTTGCTTGCGCAATCATATAGATAACTAGTAATGCTCGCATTCCGTAATAAGAAAAGCGTTCCCACATTTCAGTAAAAAACAGGACAAAAAGTCCAACAGGATGACCAAATAATTGTTTTTTGTGAATTAGGTTAGTTGATGTGCTCATAAATATAATTGAATTTAGTTTCCGTTAGCTTCTTTAGGTCTTATTACCATTCTATCATAAACAGTTAATGCAATAATTGTAACGACTCCAATACCTACTATTACATACCAAATTTTATTTGGATTGTAAGTATCCCAAATAAGTTGAGTCATTTGTACTTGTGTCATTTCTAATTTTTCGGAAGCTAAAGCGAAATAGTCGTTCTTAGAAAAGGTTCCACCCAGTTCGCCTAATTTCATCTCATTATCAGCAGCGTATTTTCTAATTTCTTTAACTATAGGAGACCAATTAGAAGTGTCTGCATTTGCAGGTATAAACCTTGAAATAACTTCATCAGTAGAAATATTTAAAGCATTTGCTGCCTTTTGTGTAAATTCTTCTTTTGATAATATCTCACCTAATTCTCTCATGGGGATACTTCTATTAGCCATTTCAGATTGTAGTAAGCTCAACTTGTCAGACCAAGCTTGGTATAAATTTCCTGAAACGAATGTGGTTAATAAGTTCCCTAAAAATATTGGTAAGAAATAGGTCCCCATATATAATGCTTCTTTTCCTTTAGGTGATATGATGGCAATAAAAGAAGAAAATGTTGGATTGGTCATCATCTCACCAATTGCAAAAATCATAATACCTAATATTGTGTACAATCCATTACCTGTATAGAATGTAATTCCTATACCAATAGCAGCGATGATAAACCCAGTTATCATAGCACTAATATGGCGCATTTTTAAAACAAAGTAGGATACTAATAATTGGAATAAAATGATTGAACCTGCATCTAAATTAATTAGCATTTCTGGATTTACAGAATCACCACCACCACTCATAGCACTAGCTATCCAAGGAGAAACTTGTGCAATAGAATCGTGTAGCGCTTTTGTGTTTACCCAATCTTCAATAAAGGTTGGTAGTGTATAAAACAACTGATTAAACATTGTCCAAAAACCAACCATAATAAGCAATAGTACAGATAGACGACTATCTTTTACAGCCTCCCACATACTTACGAAAGAACTCTTGATTGCTTCTCCCAAAGATTCTGTACTTTTTACTCTATCCTCTTCTTTATAAAAAATCAGTAAAATGATTAAGTTTAAAGCAATTACAATTGCAGCTTGAAGAAAAATTATTTTCCAACCAAGTTGAGTTCTTAATGTCGAAGACATTGCAGGACCAACAAAACCTCCAATATTTACCATCATATAAAAAATGCCAAATCCTAATGTTGAGTTAGATTCATCTGTGTTTTTTGTTATAATGGCTGAGGCTACAGGTTTAAACATGGCAGCACCAACAGCTACCCACAGAAATACTAAAAAGACAGAAGTATAACTTGAGACTTCTCCCATAAAGTAATAGCCAGTAATTAAAAGGATATAAGCGATTGCTAATGAAAGTTTATATCCAATTTTATCTGCTATTACACCTGTAATCATTGGAAGTATATACAGTATGGCAGTTACGATACCCATGATTTGCCCTTTTTCTGTATGGGTAAAACCAAGCCCACCTTCATCAGTTGACCCTGTTAGGTATAATGCTAAAACTGCAAATAATCCATACCAAGCCCAACGCTCAAATAACTCCATGATACTTGCAACCCAAAAGAACTTATTATAGGATTTCATTACTCCGAAAAAAGATTTGTTTTCTGTACTCATAAGTTTGTTTTTAAGAAAGGAAAGCTCAAGTATAGAATTATACTTGAGCTTTTAAATTATATTAATAAAATTTTATCATTAAAGATTCTCAAAAAATTATTCTACTCCGTGCATTAATTTTTTAAGAGGTTTGTTAGACAGTGCTATCAGAACTGCTATACCAATTAATACAAATCCAATAATTGAAAATATTGAAATGTATTTATCTAAGCCTTCTGCGGCAGTTAAAGCTTGTTCGCCACCATGACCACCTGTAAATGCAGCAATCTTACCACCTACGTAATTTGCAATGGCAAAACTTAAAAACCAAGCTCCCATTGCAGTTCCTGCAATATTTTTTGGAGATAATTTGGTTACCATTGACAAACCAATTGGAGATAAAAATAATTCGCCAGTAGTATGAAGTAAATATAAAATCACTAAAGTTAAAAGAGGAACTTGATATGCTTCATTTACAAATTGTAATCCAATATTTGTTGCTAAAAATCCTAAAGCTAATTGTAAAATACCAAAAGCAAATTTCATTGGGATACTTGGATTTTTCCCAACCTTAGCAAGCTTAACCCACATTACCGAGAAAATAGATCCAAATACAATAATGAAGAAAGGGTTAAAGAACTGTGTCATTGAAGCAGGCATTTCCCACCCCATAATACTTCTGTCAACATTTCTATCAGCAAATAAAGTTAATGAAGTTCCAGCTTGTTCAAAGCAAGCCCAAAATGCAATATTTATTACCATAAATATTAACAAAGCAATCATTCTATCTTTCCAAATTTTCACTTTTTCTTTAGAATCAGCATCAATACCAGCTTTAATTAGTACATAAGAGATAAATATAAATAGCCCTAGAAGAATATAATCTAACCAGCTATTTTGCCTGATTAAGAAGTAAGCAACAGGAATTAGTAGTAAAGACAATATTCCAACCATATGTGCTTTGTTTAAGAAACCAAATACTTTTTGTTTTCCTTCTTCTGTAAAACCAAGCCCTTCAGCAGCTGAATAATTTTCTCTTCCTACCCAAAATATGATTAAACCTAATAGCATACCAAATCCAGCTAAAGCAAATCCATATTTAAAACCATAGGTTTCTCCAACGTAGGCTATTACTGTAGTTGCTAATAATGCACCAATATTAATACCTATATAAAAAATGGTAAAACCAGAATCTCTTCTGGGGTCATTATCTTTATATAATTTTCCGACAATAGTTGAGATGTTTGCTTTAAAATAACCATTACCAACAATTAAAGCTCCCATACCAATCATTAAAAATTCTTCTGAGCCACCTAGAATTACAAATTCACCAATTGCCATTAAAATAGCACCTAGCATCACGGCATTTCTATATCCAAGAAATTTATCTGCCATTTTACCACCAAGTATTGGAGCAGCATAAACTAATCCGGTATATGCACCATAAATAAGAGCCGCATCTGCATCACCATTCATAAGAGATTTTACTAAATAGAGTGTTAAAAGAACACGCATACCATAGTAACAAACTCTTTCCCACATTTCTGAAAAAAACAGGGTCATTAATCCATTTGGATGCCCTTTTACGATTTGAATATTTGCCATAATAAATTTAAGTATTAATTTATGTTTTTTAAGGTTTTCCTTTTTTAGAGCAGCTTTTTTGATTTATTGCCGATAAAAATAATCAATATTTTAGAATCCTCAATAAACAGTCCCAAGTTTACGGAAATTCTACCGATAATTTAGAAATTTGAAGCTAAACTTATACAGTCATTTTTTTACAATGTTTTTCAAGTATCTTTGTCAGTAAATTATACCAACTAAAAAATGAGCAAAACCATTACTGGATTTTCAAAATTCACGAAACAGGAAAAAATAGATTGGATTGTAAACACCTTTTTTGAAAACCCAGCTATTGCATCAAAGACTTTAAGTCAATATTGGAATTCTGACAAGGTTCTCCAAGATTTACATGATGATTTTATTGAAAACACCATTTCAAATTTCTATTTGCCTTATGGTGTTGCCCCGAATTTTGTCATTAACAACCGCGAATATGTGGTTCCGATGGTAGTCGAAGAAAGTTCGGTTGTAGCAGCAGCTTCTTTAGTTGCAAAGTTTTGGAGTACACGAGGTGGGTTTAAAGCTACAGTGTTGTCAACCACAAAAATTGGTCAAGTTCATTTTATGTTTGATGGTGATTTTGAGGAGTTGAAGAATTATTTTAATAAATCAAAAACGAGTTTAATTGCAGCGACAGATGCTATCACAAAAAATATGCGTAAGCGTGGAGGTGGAATTTTAGATATAGAGTTGCGTGATAAAACAACAGAGTTAGATAATTATTACCAACTACACGTCACTTTTGAAACAAAGGATTCAATGGGAGCGAATTTTATCAATTCGTGTTTAGAAGAGATTGCTAAGGAATTTGAAAAAGAGGATGTCCAAATTGTGATGAGTATTTTATCTAATTATGTTCCTGATTGTATCGTTAGAGCTGAGGTGAGTTGCCCTGTAGAAGAATTGTATCAAGAAAATGCAGCGATGTATGCCAAAAAATTTAAGCAAGCAGTTGACATTGCAAATGTAGAACCCCACAGAGCAGTGACGCATAATAAAGGAATTATGAATGGGGTAGATGCTGTTGTCTTAGCAACTGGAAATGATTTTAGAGCGATTGAATCTGGAGCGCATGCATATGCGTCGAGAAGTGGTAGTTATAAGAGTTTGACAAATTGTGAAATTGAAAATGGTATTTTTAAATTCTGGATTGAAATTCCGTTGGCATTGGGAACCGTTGGGGGCTTAACGGGGATTCATCCTTTGGCTAAATTGTCATTAGAGATGTTAGGGAGTCCGTCAGCAAATGAATTAATGGAGATTATTGCGGTAGCAGGATTGGCACAAAATTTTGCAGCTTTACGAGCTTTAACAACAACCGGGATTCAGCATGGGCATATGAAAATGCATTTATCTAATATCATAAAACAGTTAGATGCTTCAGAAGAAGAAAAAACGTATTTATTGAATTACTTTGAAAACAAACAAGTATCACATAGTGCAGTGGTTGAGGCATATAATAATTTAAAGAATACCTAATCTTGAGATTCCTGTTTTGGCAGGAATGATAATTAAAAAATATGAAAATAAAAGTATGTGGCATGCGCGATTGCGACAATATAGAGGAGCTGGTTAAACTAGCTCCTGACTATATAGGCTTTATTTTCTATGATAAATCTAAAAGGTTTGTTACTGATTTTCCAAATGTTGAGATTCCATCAACTATAAAAAAAGTAGGGGTATTTGTTAATGAATCTGTTGAGGTAATTTTGGATTTGGTAAATAAAAACAAATTAGATGTTATTCAATTACATGGTGATGAATCGTTTGAGTATTGCATGAAATTGAATAGAGAGATTGCTTCGTCATTCTTCCTCGCAAAGACGAAGCGAAACGTCATTACGAAAGAGGAAACGAGTAAAGTAATCTCATTAAAAGAGGTTGAAATCATCAAAGCATTTTCTTTAGATAAATATTTTGATTTTTCTATAACAAAAGAATATGAATCCTCTTGTGATTTATTTATTTTTGACAGCAAAGGAGAAGGCTATGGCGGTACGGGATTAAAATACAATTGGACTATTTTAAATAACTATAAAGGAGAAACTCCTTTTTTATTAAGTGGTGGAATTGGAGAGAATGATGCTGAGTTAATCTTGTCATTCCTTCGAAAGCAGGAATCCAATCAATGTGTAGGAGTAGATTTAAATAGCGGTTTTGAAGATACTCCTGGAGTTAAGAATATCAAAAAGTTAAGCGTATTTAAAGATCGTCTTTACGAGGAAGAATGACGAAGTAATCTCTTATAAATAATGAGATTGCCACAGTAAATTGAAAATTTACTTCGCAATGACAAAACAATAACAATGAAATCAAAATTTAAAGCAGATAAGAACGGATATTACGGACAATTTGGAGGAGCATTCATCCCAGAATTGCTATATCCAAATGTAAAAGAATTAGAAGATAATTATTTAAAAATTATTGAATCTGAGTCATTTCAAAAAGAATATAAAAGATTACTAAAAGATTACGTGGGTCGCCCTACACCCTTGTATTTAGCTCCACGATTATCAGAAAAATACGGAACACAGATCTATTTAAAGCGCGAAGATTTAAATCATACAGGTGCTCATAAAGTAAACAATACGATTGGGCAAATTTTAATTGCAAAACAACTAGGTAAAAAACGAATTATTGCCGAAACAGGTGCAGGTCAGCATGGAGTTGCAACAGCAACTGTTTGTGCCTTGATGAACTTAGAGTGTGTGGTTTTTATGGGAGAAATTGATATTAAACGTCAAGCGCCAAATGTAGCGCGAATGAAAATGTTGGGTGCTAAAGTTGTACCTGCAACAAGTGGAAGTAAAACTTTAAAAGATGCAACCAATGAAGCAATTCGCGATTGGATTGGAAACCCAGAAGACACTTATTATTTAATTGGTTCGGTAGTTGGTCCACATCCATATCCAGATATGGTGGCGCGTTTGCAAGCCATTATTAGCGAAGAAATGAAATGGCAATTAAAAGAACATACAGGTAAAGAAACACCTGATACTGTGATTGCTTGTGTGGGTGGAGGCTCGAATGCAGCTGGAGCTTTTTATCATTTTTTGGATGATGAAAGTGTAGAACTAATTGCGGTTGAAGCAGCAGGATTAGGTGTTCATAGTGGTGAGAGCGCAGCAACTTCTCAGTTGGGTGATGTTGGTGTCTTGCACGGAAGTAAAACCATTTTGATGCAAGATGAGTATGGACAAGTAATTGAACCGTATTCTATTTCTGCAGGATTAGATTACCCAGGAATTGGACCTTTACATGCTTATTTAAATGAAAGTAATCGTGCTAAGTTTATGAATGCCACAGACCAAGAAGCTCTAGATGCAGCTTATGAGTTGACGAAGTTAGAAGGAATTATTCCAGCTTTAGAAAGCGCACACGCTTTGGCAGTTTTAGAGAAAATTGATTTTAAGAAAGATCAAGTGGTTGTGGTGAATTTATCGGGTAGAGGAGATAAAGATTTGGAAACTTATATAAAGCATTTGGGTAAGTAAAAAGGAACAAAGTTGCAGAGTGTCAAAGTAGAAAAGAACAAGGAAAATGAGTCGTCAGTTCGAGTGATTTTCTACGATAGGAGAAAATAGTATCGAGAACATTTAAAAGAATACTTCTCGATACAATTTGATTTCACTTTCGTTTCATCAAATCACTCGAAGTGACGGAATAAACAAATACACAATTAAACGTTTACACAGATTTAAAAATGAATTCATTAAAAGAAATATTTAAAACCAAAAACAAAAATCTTTGCTCTGTATTTTTTACAGCAGGTTTTCCGGGGTTGAATGACACTCAAAAAATCATTGAAGATTTGGGTTCAAATGGAGTTGATTTTATTGAAGTAGGATTGCCTTATTCTGATCCTTTAGCAGATGGTCCTACGATACAGCATAGTAGTGAAGTTGCTTTGAATAACGGAATTAATTTAGATGTGATTTTTGAGCAATTAAAATCTATTAAGGATTCTAACAAAACACCTTTAGTGTTGATGGGTTATTTGAATCAGGTGTTAAAATATGGTGAAGAAAAATTTTGTGAGCAATGTGTTGCTTGTGGGATTGATACCGTGATTTTACCTGATTTGCCAATGATTGAATACGAAACACATTACAAACAGTTATTTACTAAGTATGGAATTTCGAATGTATTTTTAATTACGCCACAAACATCCGAAGAGCGAATTAGAAAGATTGATGGGTTGACAGATGCTTTTATTTATGTGGTTGCATCAGCATCTATTACAGGAGCGAAAGGGGAAATATCAGCAGAACAGATTGCTTATTTTGAGCGTATCAAAGCCATGAATTTAAAATCTACTTTAATTGTAGGTTTTGGTATTTCAAATAAAACGACCTTTAATAAGGTGTGTGAATATGTAAATGGAGCCATTCTTGGTTCAGCGTTTATAAAGCACTTGGATGCAAAAGGAGTTGATACAATTGATGCGTTTGTTAAAGGGGTTTTGGATTAGTTATTGATATATTTTATTAATACTATCATAACACGGTAGTGCCGTATATATTAAACCTTGTTTAAGCTGATTTTCATTTTCAATAATTCTAGACAGTTCTAAATCTTTTTCGATATTAGAATTCTTATCATAATTATTAAAATCCGATAGCCGTTTCTTTAAAGTTTGATTGTCAATTTTTGACAATTCCAAAGAGAGATTATTAATACTGTTATTTTCTAAATTTGTTGTGATAGATTTTGAACTGTAATATGTGAGGTCTTCTTTATATGCAATACTCACTGCGTGAATTTTAGAATTTTTCCCTACAGGTAAAGCTGACCCAAAATCTTCGTTAATGGTAAAGATTCTCTTGTTTATAGAGCTTAGTTTAACCATGCTTTTTATATCTTCATAAAGCACATAAGTATGAACTTGGTCAAATTGTAAATCATTTTCAATAATAATTTCTATCTGCTGGTAATTCCATGTTTTTGGAACCGTACCTCTGTCAATGTTCTTCCATCCAAACTCATCTTGAACAAACCCATAACTTTGCATGGTTACCTTTTCTCGCTCTTTTTTTATACTGTTATATTCTTTTCTAATTGCAGATTCATTTTCTTTAGTGATTGCAATTTTACACAATTTATCTGCGCGTTTTTGGTTTTTTAATAATTGCTTGTTGTAAAATTCTTTGAGCTGATTTATATATGGGTTCTTATGCTCGACATTGGTCAATCGTTGGTTTTTAAATTCTCTAAATTTTTTAACAAACCAAAAATCTACGTACCCAATTGTATCATATAGCATAACATCAATTTCATAACCGCCATAATTTCTTTTCCAATACATAGAATCTATTTCAGGAACCAGTTGTTCTTTATAACTTTCAATAACCAAACTATCAATTTCCCATAAATTCTTTTTTAGATTGTTGATGTATAAATCTAAAATATAATTTTCGCAGGTTTTGTGAATAAAATTAAGCCGTTCTTCAAACTCTTTGGTTGCAATGAAAGTGTTGTTGAATTCTTTAGATTTTATGGTTTCTATACTTGATGGGTTGACGCCATAAGTACCTTCCCCTGTTATTCCTCCACCTAAATTTTCAATAAATAAATATGGCGTTTTACCTTTTAGGGGTAAATTATAATACAAACTATCAATATCTTTTTTGTCAGAATTTAATTGGTAATAGTCTAAATAGTTTTTTGCAACAGTTTTAAATCCATCAGGTAAAAAATCTAATAATTCTAAATCAATAGGAATCAAATATTGCTCAAATTTTTTAGGATTGATCCAATTCATATTACCCAAGGAGTCACGAACTCCATCATAAAGCATCATATTTGATTTTCTTTTTTGAGTAGGAATTTCTATATATAATGGACTCTTTTTATTGATGGTTAAATTTTTACCGCTTGATGTAGCATTGGTAAAAATCATTCCATCGGTTTCTAACAATTTTCCGTTAGATGATGTGGTAAGGTTAGATAAAATCATATCCTCAATTTTGAACGCTTCAGACAATTCAAATTCAATATTTTCTGAAACAATATTACCGTCAGAATCTAGAAAAGCATTTTCGGGTATCACAATTTTAGTTCCTTGTTGTCCGATAACAATAGTATCCTTTTTAGGGTTGATATCAAAAAATTGACTTTTTACAATTGTATTATTAAATAAATCGGTAGATGTGATTTTGGGAGAGGGTTCAGAAATAGATTGATTAAATAAGTAGAAAGATGTAATTAAAATAAGTAGAACGAAGATAGCAAAAGTAATTACTTTTTTCATAGATAGATTTATGTTTTGATTTTAGGGTTGCAAATAGTATTCCAAATATAAAGGTAAATAATCACATAAAACAATCCAACCAATCAGCAAACATATGTAAGAGTAAAGCAATGGCTACAATCCGTGTTTTCTTAAAAAACAATCCAACAAAATAAATTCCGATTGCAATATAAGAATGCAGCGGATGAAAATTAATACTACATCTATTTGGGTCAAAAATTGGGTTAGCCAATAAATGATCTAAATCTACCAACATTGTCAAGAGGAAAATTACATAAACCTTGACCCATTGTTTTCTAAAAAAGAGAAGGGCAATGAATACAGGAATTATAAAGTGTAATCCGTAGTGAATAAAAAACTTCAATGTCATTTGGCAAAAGTATATTATTTGTCTTTCTCTCGAAAGTAAGAACCCATTTAGATTTTGTATTCATTTTCTTTGTATGTCCAAAGAAAACGAATCAAAAGAAAGGACACTTTTATGATGAATTTTGATTACATCAAACCAAAATCTCAATCCTAATTTTTTTCCAAGGCTTCAAAAAATTTCAACGGATAAATTTTTATTCTGCATAAAAGGAATTTATGATGTGATTAATTGATTGTCATTTCGAACTCATGTGAGAAATCTCCTTATCATTTATCACCAAAGTTTGAGATTCCCACGCTGCGCTCGGAATGACGGAAGGTATTTAGGCCTATTAATTTTTAATTTATATCTTTAACATCAAACCTAATATTTATACAAATGAATTTACCAAAAAGAGCAGGAGATAGCCCAATTGCAATAGAATTAAAAGAAGGAAAAAAGTATGCTTGGTGTACTTGCGGCTTGTCTGAAAATCAACCTTTATGCGACGGAAAACATAAAGGGACTAGTATGCGACCTCAAGTGTTTACAGCAGAAAATTCTGAAACGAAATATTTGTGTGCTTGTAAAGCAACAGGTAATGGTCCTTTTTGTGATGGTTCTCATAAGTAGTGTTTCTTTGTTGTCTTTTCCGTGAAAATAGAAATCTAGTAATTATTCACAGTCATTTCGAACTGAAGTGAGAAATCTCATTGTCAATTAGTATAGAAGGTGAGATTCCCACGCTGCGCTCGGAAAGACCGAAAGTATATTTGTAGTAGATTGAGATGTAACTGAAATTAAAACCACTCTTGATATTGCTCTACTCTAAAATCAAACGTAGTATATTTTGAGTTCAGGATTTTCATTTTTTTATAATACGTATTACTTCCAATAGCTCTGTTTGCTGACCCAGATGGAGAAGTAAGGGAGACTGTCTTGATGATTCTTTGTTGAGGTTCTTCGACAAGCTCAGAATGACATTCTTCTGTTGAATTGTCATTTCGAAATGAGTTTTTCGATTGAGAAATCTCATTACTTTGGATTTTAATATGAGTGTCCTTAGTTACACTTGGCAAGACGAATTGATGAATTCTCGGAATTTCATTAGATACCAACTCTAATTTTAAATTGTACTCTTTTAAATGTTTTCTAAAGAAATATTCAGGACCATTTTTAGAATTGCCACCTGTAAATAATAGCGTATTCACTTTAGGATATTGTTTTAAATAGCTGATTAAATTACGTAATTTAATATTTTGCATTCCTAAATCTGAAGCGTCAATTTTATCACGTTCGCAAGAATCTACAATATCACAAACTCCGATTTTATGTTTTATTAAAAAGTTTTTTCGTTGCTGAATTGCTTCATTGGTGTTTTCGAAATGTAAGCCTAAATCGTGAATTTTATCAACATACAACCAAAGTGAATTGTAATAACTACCATAGCAAAAATCGACATCTTTTTCTAAAAGTTCACCAGTCGTAAATCGAGGTGGAGGTAAAGTACCAACAATTAGTTTCTCGGTATTTTTAAAAATAAATGGTGCGTATGGATGCTTGTGTAAAAACAATTATTTTTTGATTGGTTGTACATCTAAATATTTATCCATCAAATACACCAAAGAAGTCATTGCAGCAGCTCCTAATTGCAATTCGCGTCTATTTACTTTATCAAAAGTGTCAGTAGATGTATGGTGATAGTCAAAGTAGCGTTGGCTATTTGGCTTGTAACCAGACAAAGTAATTGTACCATCTTTTAATGGAGCAACATCAGCACCAGACCCACCCACTGTCCAATCGTGTAAGCCATAAGGAGATAGTAGTGGTTTCCAACTCATAAACAATTCTTTGTTTTCTTCATTTCCATCATAAGAAAACCCTCTTGGTGTAAATCCTCCTGAGTCAGATTCTAACGCCGCAACATGTACTTCTTTTTTAAGTTTTGCTTCTGCAGCATATTTTTTTGCACCACGCGTTCCGTTTTCTTCATTCATAAATAAGACAACACGAATTGTATGTTGAGGTTGAATTCCAGTTTCTTTTAACAAGCGTAATACTTCTAACGATTGTACAATTCCTGTTCCATCATCATGAGCGCCTTCACCTAAATCCCAAGAATCTAAATGCCCACCAACCGTTATGTATTGATCAGGATATTTACTACCCGTAATTTCTCCAATCACGTTAAATGATGGAGCATCAGGTAAGGTTTTACAACTTTGTTTAAAATAGAATTTCAGATTCGGATTTGTTTTTAAATCTTCATTCAACTTCTTAGCAGCATTCGTGCTAATTGCTGCTGTTGGCGTATATTGTTCAGATGGAATATCACCATAACTCATTACGCCTGTATGTGGGTAATCGTCCATACTCAGCGTCATTGAACGCACTATGACTCCGACTGCACCAAACTCGCCACAGGTTTTAGCTCCGGCATAGCGTTGGTCAACGCAACCGCCATACGCTTTAAATGTATTGATAAGTGTTGGGTCGAAAGGACGGTTAAAAAACACAATCTTACCTCTAAGTTGTTCGCCTTTAGCTTTGGCCTCTTCTAAACTTTTTACTTCAATCACTTCTGCGGTAATACCTTCATTTGGAGTTGCAATAGAACCTCCCAAGGCACAAATGGGTACAGCACTTAATTCATTTCCAATAGTATAAAAGGCATTTTCTTTTTCTCCACGAACCCAATGTGGTACCATGATAGCTTGTAGCCTAACATTTTCAAAGCCTTGATCTTTCATTAATTGTTCTCCCCATTCAACTGCTTGTTGTGCTTCTGGAGACCCTGATAAGCGACCGCCAATATTTTGTGTTAAATCTCTTAACCATTCATAAGCTTGACCTTCGGAAAGTGATGCATTAAAAATAGTTTTGATTTGTGTAGAATCTTGTTTGTTGATGGTTGAGGTTTCAACTTCTTTAACTGCTTTTTTTTCTGTACAAGAAATGATTGTAAAAGCAATGATTAGGCTTATGGAAAGGTTACGCATTTAGGGTGATTTTTATTTCATGTAAATCTACGGAAAATGAGTTAATTGAAGAATTATAAAATTACCAACAACTTACAGTGAAATTTCTTAGTCTTCTAACGGTCGTTTTTTAATCATTCCACCTTTGGTGTCCTTGATACTATTCATAATAATAAAAGCGTTTGAATCAATTTTATCAATTTCTTTTTTGAGATTGGAAATTTCTAATCGGGTGATGACAGAATATAAAATATCTATTGGTTTAGGGTCATCACCTTCTTTACGATAACCTCCTTTTCCTGAATAGATGGTTACACCACGACCTAATTTTTCGATAATCATAACGCGAATTTTTTCACTTTTATCTGAAATGATAGTTATTCCAGTATATTCTTCAATACCTTCAATCACAAAATCGATGGTTTTTGAAGCTGCGATGTAAGTGAGGATTGCATATAGTGCAATTTCTATGGATAGGATATAAGCACCAAACGAAAATATGATGATGTTAAATATCAATATTATATCACCAATGGTAAGTCCAGTTTTTTTACTTAGGAAAATGGCCAATACTTCTGTGCCATCAATCACAGCACCACCTCGAATAGACATTCCAATACCGACTCCTAAAAAGAACCCGCCAAATACTGCAATTAGTAATTTATCGGATGTTATTAATGGAAAAGGAATAAAGTGCACGATTAATGCCAATCCGATGATGGCTAAAATACTTTTGATGGCGAACTGTTTTCCAATTTGTTTATACCCTAAAAGGATAAAAGGGAAATTAATTGCCACTATAAGTATAGATAGAGCAATGCTGGTTGTTTCGGAAATTAAAAGAGATATACCCATTGCACCACCATCGATAAATGAGTTTGGTAATAAGAACCCTTTGAGCCCAAAACCTGCAGAAAAAATACCAATAGTTAAAAAAATAGAATCTCTAACAAAATAAATTGTAGTTGCCTTGATAATACCAAACTCTTCTGATAACGAAGATGTTTTTATAGTTGTACTACTTTTTTTAAGACGTTGTTTTGCCTTGGCTAAAATTAATTTTCTAAAAAACCGAATCATATTGTTACTTTGACTATATGTATCAAAGTTAGGGAATTTTAGTGGGTAAATGATAGAAGGAATAGTAGATTTAATGAATTACATATTTTGTAATTGAATCGGTTTTGAAGAAGTAATTGTTTAGAATTACAGAATTGCTTGAATCTAAAGAGTATAGATTTTCATTTTTAAGTAGGAGTTTTTTATTATATAAATAAAAAGGTTTAGGGGGTAAATTATTTAAATCAAGAGTTATTTTATAACTTTTATCTATACTGCATACATCATATTCAGAAACTAGGATATTATCATAACTATAAATTTGAATTTTTTTAGGCTCAAGATAACTTAAGAGGGTTATCTTTGATTAATTTTAGGGTGCTAATATACAAATTTTTATTTCTATAATTATAACGATATTCACATTCCTTTAAATGTAAAAAGAACTTGTGCTTA
>JAQRMW010000122.1 GCA_028599075.1 Urechidicola sp.
TAAATTGTGATAAGTTCTCGATACTATTTTTCTTCATTTTATTGCGAAAAACTACTCGAACTGACGATCATTATATTTAATCTAACATACTATTAAGTATATTTAATGCAAAAATACACAATAAATAAAAGGAATAATTGTAGGGGGAATTTAATGTGGAGTTTTATATTTGTGAATCAAAATAAAGAGTATGACATCAATACAAAAAATAATAGAAAACGCTTGGGAGAATAGAGATTTATTGAAAGAAAAATCTACCCAAAATACTATTAGAGAAGTAATTGACTTATTAGATAAAGGAGCGTTACGTGTTGCAGAACCAATTGAGAGTGGTTGGCAAGTGAATGAATGGGTAAAGAAAGCTGTTGTTATGTACTTTCCAATTCAAAAAATGGAAACATTAGAAGTAGGTATTTTTGAATATCACGATAAGATTCCGTTGAAAAAAAATTATGCCGAAAGAGGAATTAGAGTAGTTCCACATGCGGTTGCACGTCATGGATCTTATATTTCTTCAGGAACTATTTTAATGCCTAGTTATGTAAATATTGGAGCCTATGTAGATGAAGGAACCATGGTAGATACTTGGGCAACTGTAGGTAGTTGTGCACAGATTGGTAAAAATGTACATTTAAGTGGAGGTGTAGGTATAGGAGGAGTATTAGAACCATTACAGGCAGCACCGGTGATTATTGAAGACAATGTTTTTGTAGGATCACGCTGCATTGTTGTAGAAGGTGTGAGAGTAGAAAAAGAAGCTGTACTAGGAGCCAATGTTGTATTGACAATGAGTACAAAAATTATTGATGTTACTGGAGGTGAGCCTTTAGAAATGAAAGGAAGAGTGCCTGCAAGATCAGTTGTGATTCCTGGATCATATCCAAAGAAGTTTAAAGCCGGAACTTTTAATGTACCTTGTGCTTTAATTATTGGAAAACGCAAAGAAAGTACAGATAAAAAGACATCATTAAATGATGCATTGCGCGAAAATAACGTAGCGGTTTAAAAATAAAAATTTTAGTCATTGGAAAAGTTAACAGCAATTATCCCAACATTTAACGAATCACATAATATTGAAGCAGTATTAAAATCTGTAGATTTTGCTGACGAAATTATGGTTGTTGATTCTTTTAGTACAGATAATACCTTAAGTCTTGCAAAAAAACACACCGATTTTATAATTCAGCGAGAGTATGAGTACTCAGCTTCTCAAAAGAATTGGGCAATTCCACAAGCAACCCATGAATGGATATTGTTGGTTGATGCAGATGAACGCGTTACTCCAGAATTAAAGTCAGAAATTTTAGAATTACTGAAAAGCGCTGATATCAATAAAAATGATGGCTATTGGATTCCTAGATCTAGCCATTTTATGGGTAAGGATGTTAAGTTTGGAGGATGGAATGACAAAGTTATTCGGTTGTTTAGAAAAAGTAAGTGTAAATATGAAGATAAGCAAGTTCATGCAGAGATAATTGATACTGGTAATATTGGTAAGTTAAACTCTCGACTGCATCATAATACCTATGTTACTTTTGATCATCATATTGAAAAGTTAAATAGATATGCTTGGTTGCAAGCTCATGATTATGATAAAAAAACTGGGATTTTAACTCCTTTTCATTTTATTGTAAAACCTTGTTGGCGATTTTTTAAGCATTATATAATTCAAGGTGGTTTTAGAGATGGTGTTGTAGGTTTGGTAATTGCATATAATCACTCATATGCAGTGTTTATGCGCTATGTTAAACTTTGGCTATTGCGTAAAAATTTAAAATAATTGAAATATTTAAAATATAATTCTGTTTGAAGAAAATTCTTGTCATACAACAAAAAATGATCGGTGATGTTTTGGTGAGTTCAATTCTTTGTAACAATTTAAAACAGGCATACCCTAATTCTCAAATAGATTATATGGTGTATGAATCTACGACTCCAGTATTAGAAGGAAACCCAAATATTGATAATTTAATATTATTTAAAAAGAAGCATCGAAAAAGTAGATTGACTTTTTTAAAATTAATATTGACTCTTAGAAAAGAAGGGTACGATGTCGTTATAGACTCTTATTCAAAATTAGAAAGTTGGTTTACAGTTTTGTTTTTGAGTTCTTCAAGGCGAATATCATTCAAAAAAATTGGAAGAAGTTTTTTATATACTGATGTCATAGAACAATTAGAAATTCCTAAATCAAATTTGGGATTGATAATTGAAAGACGGCTTTCACTATTAAAGCCACTTGATTTAAAGATTGAAATAGATCCCATGCCTCAATTATATGTTTCAGAAAAAGAAATAAATTTTACCAAGAAACTTTTTTTAGATCACAGAATTGATACTTCTAAAAAAACAGTGATGATGTCTATTATTGGCAGTTCAGAAAATAAAACCTTACCGCTTTTAGAAATGGCTAAGATTGTTGATTTTGTAGCTGATAGAGGAGATGTCAATATCCTATTTAATTATTTTCCAAAGCAATTAAAAGACGCAAAATATATTTTAGATAATTGTAAGACAACAACAAAAAAGAAAATTTATTTTGATGTTTTTGGAGGAAGTTTAAGGGAGTTTATTGCTATAATGAATCAATGTGATGTAATTATTGGTAATGATGGCGGAGCAATAAATATGGCAAAAGCTTTAAACAAACCATCATTCATAATTTTTTCTCCATGGATAGAAAAAGCTATGTGGTCCACCTTTGAAGATGGTCAGTTTCATAAATCAGTTCATTTGAATGATTATATGCCAAAACTATTCGAAGGAAAATCAGAAAAACAATTAAAAAGAGAATCACTTATACTATATCAATCATTTAGATTAAATATGTTTGAGTCTGAATTGAAATTATTTTTAGAAGATAGAGAAAAGGTTTAATTCTAGGTTATTAAATTGATAATATTGACACTTTAATTATAAATACTTTGTTTTTGTTTTTTTAATGGTAATTTAGGAGTTAAAATGACAAAATCAAGTGCTTTTGTGTTAAGCATCGTTATATTCAATTGAAGATATGAAAAAGGCTTTAGGTAGGGTTAAGAGAAAATACGATAAGCGAAAATCTATAAATGATGTGTTAGGTTCTCGGCAGTATAATAATGATGTAATAAATATTCATCGATATGATTTAACCAATGCTGGAGATTTATATTGTGCGCCACATCATTATTTTGCTAATCTTAAAGGTAAACATTTGGATATTTTTGATTATAAATCTGATAACAAAGATGTTAGAGAGGATTGGGTTGAGCAAGTTGTAAATAATGCTTTAATAATTGGAGGTGGTGGATTACTCAATCACCATGGTTTTAGGAAACAGATGAAGTTATTCGAAAAGTTAGCCGTTAAAGGGAAAAAAACTGTTGTTTGGGGCATTGGTCATAATAAGAATAAATGGACAAATTTTGAAAAGTACAATATTAATCCCTCTAAAT
>JAQRMW010000123.1 GCA_028599075.1 Urechidicola sp.
GTGCATCTGTGAGTTGTGTATATTTACGATTCATGGGCATACATTTTTAGAACTTCAAATATCGGAAGTTAAATTCCGATATTTGTCCTAAAATGTTGCACTTACTAATTGAACTTAAGACAGATCCTTTTTGGATTCTTTTATTATGACCTTGCCCAATTATTTTACCATCATATACCAACACAGAACCTATTGGTATACCTCCTTCTTGGAGTCCCATTTTTGCTTCTTTTATGGTTGCTTGTAAGAATTTGTCTGACATCTTTATTTCAATTAATATTTAACAACAACTCCAACAATATCATTCTCATCTATAAATCCAATCACTCGTGAATCTTCGGAAAAATCTCTATTATCACCCAAAACAAAATATTTATTTTCAGGAATTACTAAAGGTCCAAAATTATCTTTATTCCAATTTTTATTATAGTAATCTGATATCTTTTCTTCAAAAAAACCTATTGAATCTACTACTCTTTCTTTATATCCATTCTTCTTTGCAAAATTATCATCAAAAAGAATTTTAATTGAATTACTATCCAAACTTGATGCATATGAGTTCTCATTAATAATTCGAGAATCTTCTATTTTTTTATATTCTTCCAATTCAAGTTTATAAAAATGTATCAAGTTATTGTTATCATCGATCGGAATGTTGTTTACATAAACATCTCCTCGTTTAATATCAACCACATCTCCTTCTGTTGCAATCAATCTATGTACCCGAATACCAAATCCAAAAAACTCACTATCATATTCATAGCATATGAATTTGCCTTTTACAGGCTCCGCTAAATTTGAAACTAACATTCTTGAATTAAATTCTAGATTTGGCTCATTAGCAATTGTTGGGTTACTATAAATCTTGAGAATTCCAAAAACCCCTAAAAACTGGTATAATAAAAGAAGTGCACCAATAACTATTAATAGCCTATTCAAGTTTTTCTTCATAAAACAATTTTGTTTTGCAGACTTTGCCTCTATGCTACTTTGCCTCTTATTTATCTAAATACTCCAACACATTTTTTTCAATTCGTTCAGCTACATTGCCTACATCAGCTTTTACAAATGTTTCGCCAGTAATTTGTTCATAGAGTTCTATATACCTGTCAGAAATTTCAATTAATTTGGCATTTGTCATTTCGGGTATTTGCTGCCCTTCTAATCCTTGAAACCCATTTTCTATCAGCCATTGCCTTACAAATTCTTTTGACAATTGCTTTTGTGCCTCTCCTCTTTTTTGGCGTGCTGCATATCCATCTGCATAAAAATAGCGTGAAGAATCTGGAGTGTGAATTTCATCAATCAATACTATCTTTCCTTCTTTTGTTTTTCCAAACTCGTATTTGGTATCTACTAAAATTAAGCCTTGTGCAGCAACAATTTCAGTTCCGCGTTGAAACAATTTTCGTGTATAATCTTCTAGTACTAAATAATCTTCTTCGTTTACAATTCCATCAGCCAAAATAGCTTCACGAGAAATATCTTCATCATGTTCCCCGTCTGTAGCCTTAGTAGATGGGGTAATTATTGGCTTTGGAAATTTATCATTCTCTTGCATACCATCTGGCATTGAAACTCCACAAAGCACTCTTTTACCAGCTTTATATTCTCTAGCAGCATGACCAGATAAATAGCCACGAATCACCATTTCTACTTTAAAAGGAATACACATATGGCCGACAGCAACATTGGGGTCTGGAATACTAAGAATCCAATTCGGAACCAAATCTGCAGTAGCATCCATCATCTTAGAAGCAATCTGATTTAAGATTTGCCCTTTATACGGAATCTGCCTTGGCATAATCACATCAAAAGCCGAAAGCCTATCTGTAGCAATCATCACCAAGATATCGTCATTAATATTGTAAACCTCTCTTACTTTTCCTTTGTAAATAGATTTCTGTTTCGGAAAATTATAATTGGTATCGTTTATTGTGTTCATTTTATTGTTGTTGGTGGTTGGCTGTTGGTTGATGGTTGAAAGAAAAAATAGAAAACTAACAACTAATAACAATCAACTAATTACTATTCTGCTTCTATACTTTTAAATGCTTTTATAATATGTGTTACTAGTCTATGACGTACAACGTCTTTCTCATCTAAATATACCATTGCTATCCCTTTAATATCTTTCAATGCCAATAGGGCTTCTTTTAAACCAGAAACTTGGCGGTGTGGTAAATCTATTTGCCCAGGGTCACCAGTAACAATAAATTTAGCCGTCTTTCCCATTCTAGTCAAAAACATTTTCATTTGACCATGGGTTGTGTTTTGTCCTTCATCTAAAATTACAAAAGCATTGTCTAACGTTCTTCCACGCATAAATGCCAAAGGAGCAATTTGAATGACTCCTTTTTCTAGATATGCCTCTAATCGTTCGTGCGGAATCATATCGCGCAATGCATCATACAGTGGCTGCATATATGGATCTAATTTCTCTTTCATATCACCCGGTAAAAAACCTAATTTCTCGCCAGATTCAACTGCAGGTCTTGTTAAGATAATCCTTCTAACTTCTTTCTCTTTCAATGCTTTAACAGCCAATGCAACTGCGGTATAGGTTTTACCTGTACCTGCAGGTCCTACAGCAAAAAGCATATCATTCTTTTCCATCATTGTCACCATCTTCGTTTGATTTGGACTTTGAGGTTTTATCAACTTTCCTCCAACACCATGTACTAAAACATCTTTCTCGTTTCTAGTTGACTTTTGTACAGCACCTTCAGATGTAACAATACGCTCAATACTATTTTCATCGAGCTTATTGTATTTGTTAAAGTAGGCTATTAAACGTTGCACTTTTTTTTCGAACTCATCTAATATCTCGGGTTCTCCAAAAGCTTTTAGTTTATTACCCCTTGCAATAATTTTTAATTTAGGATAGAGTTTTTTTAAGATTGCAATATTAGCATTTCTAGGTCCAAACAAGTCGTTTGGGCTGATGTCTGTTAATTCTATTAATCGTTCGTTCAAATGGATGTAAGATTTAATTTTAAATTAAAAAATAGCTTGTGTTTCGAATCTATCTTAAATGAATATTGATTAGATTTGTAAACAAATTTATACATTTATTTGTGTAACCAAACTAAAACTTTTAGGAAGTAATTAACAAATGTCTTTAATAACTTTAACTACCGATTTTGGACTCAAAGACCACTTTGTTGGCGCTGTAAAAGGAGCTATTTACACCGAACTTCCAGAGGCAAATGTTGTTGACATATCGCATGAAATATCGCCATTTAATATTGCTGAAACTGCCTACGTTTTAAAAAATGCTTACAAGAGTTTTCCTATTGAAAGTGTTCATATTATTGGAGTAGATTCTGAATTGAATCCAGAAACAAAACACATAGCCTTAAAGTTAGACAATCATTTCTTTATCTGCCCAGATAATGGGGTTATCTCAATGATAGCATCAGAAATTAGACCAGAAAAAATCGTTGAAATAAATATTCACGACCGTATTGAGAGTAGCTTTCCGGTATTAGATGTATTTGTAAAAGTAGCATGCCATTTAAAGCGTGGTGGTAAATTAGAAGTGATTGGAAAAGAAGTTTTTGATTATAAAAAATCAATCGACTTACAACCCATTATTTCTACTGATGGCAATAAAATTACAGGTAGTATTATCTATATTGATAATTACGGAAATGCCATTACCAACATTAACCGAAAATTGTTTGAAAAAATTGGTAGAGGACGCGATTTTGAATTGCTTGCAAACCGCTATCCTTTCAAAAAAATATATGAGAAATATAGCGATGTAGTTGATTTTAGTATCCCTAAAGAAGAACGACATTCTGATGGGCAAAAAATGGCATTATTCAACTCTTCTGAATTGATAGAAATTGCACTTTACCGAAGTAGCTTAAATACTTTTGGTAGTGCCTCTAATCTTTTAGGATTAAAATATCGCGATCAATTATCTATTACTTTTGTAGCTGATAAAAAGGCTACATACGAAATGTAATTTAAGCTCGTTTATTAAAATAATTTATGTTAGCAATCCTAAAAAAAGAAATTAATGCATTTTTCTCTTCGCCTGTAGGTTACTTGGTGATTCCTGTTTTTTTGGTGGTTAACGGATTGTTTTTATGGGTGTTTGATGGTGACTTTAACATCCTTAATGCTGGGTTTGCAGATCTTACTAGTTTTTTCTTTTTAGCTCCGTGGATTTTTATTTTTTTGATTCCGGCTGTTACCATGCGAAGCTTTTCTGACGAATACAACTCAGGAACAATCGAAATACTCAAAACCAAACCTATCAGCGATTGGCAGATAGTATTAGGAAAATATTTTGCATCCTTTCTTTTAATTATTTGCGCATTAATTCCAACTCTAATCTACGTGTATAGCATTTCTAATCTAGCAAACCCTGTAGGAAATATTGATGTTGGCAGCTTGCTTGGGTCTTACTTTGGATTGTTATTTTTGGTTGGGACATATACTGCAATCGGTGTGTTTTTATCAACATTATCAAGCAATCAAATCGTGGCATTTATAATAGCTGTGAGTATTTCATTCTTTCTCTTTTTTGGATTTGATGCTATGGCTTCTCTTTTTGGAAACGATGCATATAGTATTCAAAACTTAGGGATGAACCAACATTTTAAAAGTATGAGCCGTGGTGTGATTGACACTCGAGATTTAATTTATTTTATCAGTATCACCGTTTTCTTTTTAGTGATTACAAAAATTAGATTGGGTCGTGAATAAGAAATCGAACATATCAAAAATTAGTATCCTTATTGTTGGATTGATCTTACTCAACTTTGTTTCTAGCAAAATCTATCAGCGATTCGACCTAACAGAAGATCAACGCTATACCTTATCAGAGCCAGCTAAAAATATTTTAGAGAATCTCAATACGCCAATTACTATTAATGTGTATTTAGAGGGTGAGTTTCCTACAGAATTTAAACGTCTTCAAATAGAAACTCAACAATTACTAGAAGAGTTACAGTCAGAAAATAAAAACATACGATTCCGATTTATCAACTCTTTAGGAAATGAAAAAGAGTTAATTGACCAAGGATTAGAGCCAAGTCAATTATCTGTACAGCAAAACGGAGTAGTATCAGAAATTGTAATTTTCCCTTGGGCAACTATCAAAAAAGGAAATAAAATTGAAAGAGTATCACTACTAAAAGACACCAATGCTCAGACTCAAGAAGCGCAGTTAGAAAACGCTATCCAAAATTTAGAGTACGCTTTTGTAGATGCCATCCATAAAATAAATGCTAAAAAAAATAAGTCAATTGCTGTATTAAAAGGAAACAATGAATTGGATGATATTTACTTATATGACTTTTTACAAACCTTAGGGCAGTATTATCATTTAGGAAAATTTACCTTAGATTCTGTTGCTTCAGATCCTAAAAAAACTTTAGATAACTTAAGCAAATTTGATTTAGTACTGATTGCAAAACCTACCGAGCGTTTTACCGAAAATGAAAAATATACATTAGATCAGTATTTTATAAATGGAGGTAAAACCCTTTGGTTAATTGATAAAGTACAAACCGAATTAGACAGTTTAATACTTACAGGAGAATCATTGGTGTATTCTAGAGGTTTAAATTTAACCGATTTGTTTTTTAACTATGGTGTTAGAATTAATTCTGATTTAGTAACAGATTTATATAGCTCAAAAATTCCGTTAGCTACAGGAAATGTTGGAAACCAAACCCAATACAATCAATTTTTGTGGAAATATTATCCAGTTGTACAATCAGCCAATAACCACCCAATCAATAAACATATTGAGCCAGTAAATCTAAAGTTTACAAATAGTATTGATTTATTAAAAAACGATGTAGATAAAACTGTGCTCTTACAAAGTTCTCCACTTTCAAAAACGGTTGGAACACCAACAATTATTAGCCTTAATTCTATAAGTGAGCAGACAGACCCTGCTGATTATAATAATGGCAACCAACCTTTGGCAGTATTGTTAGAAGGTAATTTTAAATCAGCCTATGCAGATAGAATCAAACCTTTTAAAACAGCAATGTCCAAAAACGCATCCGACACTAATAAAATGATTTTTATTGCTGATGGCGACCTTATTGCAAATCAAGTTTCTCAAGGGCAACCCACAATTTTAGGAGTTGATAAATGGACTGGGCAACATTTTGGAAATAAAGAATTTTTAATGAATTGTATTAATTATTTATTAGATGATGAAGGTTTACTAGAAATCAGAAACAAAACCATTAATTTAAAAATATTAAATCGCGAAAAAGCATTTAATGAGCGGAGATATTACCAATTGCTAAATGTAATTTTACCTTTAATTTTACTAGGATTTTTTGGAGTTGTATTCAATCTTATCAGAAAAAGAAAGTACCAATAGGGCAATCCTATAAATTTTTGTTAAACTTCAATCCATTACTGCTCTAAAGTATAATATACTTATATTTGTTGTTTAATCTTAAAAACAAAAAAATGTTTAAAACGCTTACTACATTAGTACTTATTATTGGATTAACTTTTTCAGTTAATGCACAAATTGATACACCAGCACCAAGTCCGTCATCTAAAATGGAACAAGTTGTTGGATTGACAGATATTACAATTGATTACTCTAAACCAGCAATGCGTGGAAGAACTATTTTCGGAAACTTGGTTCCTTACGGTAAAGTATGGAGAACTGGAGCTAATTTAAAAACGAAAATAACTTTTAGCTCTGATGTAACAATTGACAATAAAGAATTAAAAGCTGGAACTTATGCTATCTTAACTGTACCTACTGAAGATTATTGGGATATCATTTTCTATACTGATACCAAAGGCGGTGGTGCTCCTGCCGAATTAGACAATAGCTTAGTTGCTTTGAAAATGACTGTTAAAACGCAATTATTAACAAACGATGTTCAATCATTCACTTTTGATATTAGTGACATTACAAACAGCACTGCAAATGTGAATATTTCTTGGGAAAAAACAAGAGTTACTTTTGATGTTATGGTGCCAACAGATGTTATAGCAATGGCAAGTATTGAAAAAGCAATGTCTGGTCCAACAGCTGGCGAATACTACCAATCAGCAGTATATTTACTAACTACAGAAAAAGATATTAAGCTTGCAAAAGAGTGGATTGACAAGGCTATTTCTATGAATGATAACCCTCCTTTTTGGCAGTTACGCCAACAATCACTAATTTGGGCAGCTAATGGCGATAAAAAAGGAGCTATTGAAATTGCAAAAGAATCATTAGCAAAGTCAAAAGAAGCTGGTAATGATGATTATGTAAAAATGAATAACGATTCTATAGCAGAATGGTCTAATTAGTAATTAATCACTTAAATTCAACCCACATGAAAACAAAAGTAATTATCTTATTTATGCTTACAAGCATATTGAGTTTCGGACAAAAAAGTAAAAAACAACATATCGAAGGCAGCGTAGATAAAGTCAATATTGAAATTGATTATAGCGCACCAAAAGTAAAAGGACGTACAATTTACGGTGACCTTATACCTTATGGCGAAGTTTGGCGTGCTGGTGCAAATGCAAATACTACTGTAGAATTCAATAAGGATGTTGCAATTAATGGTCAAAAATTAAGTGCAGGTAAATATGGTTTGTTTGTAATCCCAAATGGAAATCACCAAGCGTGGGATGTGATTTTTAGCAAAAAAAATAATGCATGGGGCGCTTTTTCTTATAAAGAATCTGAAGATGCACTTCGTGTAAAAGTAAAAGCAATTGACAATGAAGAATCTGTTGAATTGTTAAGCTATGAAATTACTGAAAGCGGAATCAAATTCGCATGGGCTGATAAGTACTTTAAACTATCAGTAAAGTAATATTATAACATATTGATAAAAATCCTGCAAATTTATTTGCGGGATTTTTTTTGTGATTGATTTAAGTATATTTGTTTAAATGATAAATGTGATGAAAGAATTAGCAATTGTAATGTTATTATTTCTTGTTGGTTGTTCAAAAAATGTAGAAATAAAAAATGAATTTCTCCCTTTTCCTGAATTCATAGATTCTTTAGATATTAACCCCGAGATTAAATTTGACTATTTTGAATATAAGATAGGACCCTATTCAAAAAGGACTTATTTTTCAAAAAAGCAATATTTAAAATTCAATCACAAGTATTACTCATCAAGATTTGACTCAATTAATGTAGATTCAGGATTTTCGAAATTTCCACACCAACATGGATTCAACTATATATTAAGTGTGAAAAACAATTCAATTACTATCTGGAACACTATACTAAAGCTGAAACAATTTTTTGGGGTTATTGATACTAATACAGAAGCTCAATTATATATTCTAGCACATGGGTATCCTCCAGAAATAAATGATACAACTGAAACTTCAGTCAAAAGAGTTAATGATTACTTCATAGTTAGAGCATCAAAAATGGATAGCTTATGTGCTCCAATAATAAAAAATACATACACATTCAAATTGTATAAAAATGGTGTCATTGATACTATTGACATTAAAGAATCATCACGTGACCCAAAAGGATGCATATAAATTCTCCTTGTATAACACACACAATCAATTCAATAAATATTAAGATAAATCTATCCTTTATTTGTATCTTTGGTAAAAATAAATTTTTATGAAAATCAAGTCATTATTAAGCGTTTTATTGATGTTAAGTATTATTAGTTGTACAACTGATAAAAAAGAAAAAATTAATAGTACAGATGGTATCACCTAATTAGAAAATGATGTAGCAAAAAACACTTCTAAAGGCTATAAATTGATGCAAGAAAAATGTTTTCTCTGTCATTTTGAAATGCCAGATCCTTCTCGTAGAGACCAGATGATTGCCCCTCCTTTTCTTAGAGTTCAAGAGCATTACAAACCAACTTATCCGAAAAAGGATGATTTTATAGTAGCTGTCATGGATATTATTAATAATCCTTCTGTAGATAAAACTCTAATGCCAGGTGCTGTTAAGAAATTTAATTTGATGCCTAAAATAGTATATGATCAAGATGAACTTCGTTTGATTGTAGAAACTTTATACGATATGGATTATGGCGATTCACCTAAAATGAGAATGAATAAGCTTGACTTGACATTAAATAATGGTGAAAAGTGGAAGCTTTCTAAAAAATCTATTGGACAAATAAATGAGATAGTAGCTAACTTAAATAGTTTTAAAGCTACCACCATTTCGGATTATAACAAGTTAGGGAAAGATATCTTTGACGAAGCTAAAATGATTATGTTAGACGAGTCTTATACTGGAGAATTGTGGGAGCAAATTCATGTATTCTTTAGTGGTGTTGAAGATAATATGCATTCATTAATAAGTGCAAAATCTATCGATAAAGCTGATGACGAGTTAACTATTTTAAAAGCTAAGTTTGATCAATTTCATGATTACTTTGAGCAAGAAAAATAAGTCAACTTTTTAAAGTCGCAAATAAATTATTATTACTTTTTTTTAGAAAACGTTTGAATTAACAATGCAAACAATATCACCAAGGTACATCCTATTAAGTTGAGCCATAAATAAGCGATATTAAAAACATCTATATAATCAAGATAAAAAAGTAGTAGCACACACATTTCACCTAAAATAGCTCCGATAAAAGTTGGAGTTCCTTTTATCTTTTTAAAGAAAAAAGCAATGGCGAATACGCCTAGAATAGTTCCGTAAAACAAAGACCCTACAATATTTACCGCTTCAATTAAATTATCAAATAAAGATGCAACGGAAGCAAAAATTAAGGCTATGATACCCCAACCAAATGTAAACCACTTAGACATTTTTAAATAATGTTTGTCTGATGCATCTGGTACATAAGAACGTTTATAGATATCTATTAACGAAGTCGTTGCTAAGGCGTTTAATTCTGATGCAGTTGAAGACATGGCCGCAGAAAAGATAACTGCCAATAACAAACCTATCAAACCAATTGGTAGATGTTGTGTTACAAAAGAAATAAACACATAATCAGAATCTTCAGTTTCTAGCTTAATATTTTCATTTTCAGATACTCTTTCTATTAATTCTTTTGCTTCAGATCGCAAATACTTTTCTTCTTTAAGCAATCCATTCATAGTAGCAACTGCTGATGTATTATCAACTCCTGCATTTTTATTTTCAACCACTTTATAAATAGCATCCTGCTTTTTATGAGCAACTTCGTCCAATGCCATTTCCATCGCACTGTATTCATTAGCAAAATTGGATTTTTTTACAATCTCTACATTAGATTTATTGAAATGTAGTGGTGCATCATTGAACTGATAAAACACAAACATCATGATACCGACAAACAAAATAGCAAATTGCATAGGTACTTTAAAAAGTCCGTTGAACAGTAAGCCTAACCTAGATTGAGTTAAAGATTTTCCCGATAAATAGCGTTGCACTTGTGATTGATCTGTTCCAAAATAAGATAAGAACAAAAAGGTTCCACCCAACAATGCCGACCAAATATTATACCGATTCGATAAATCGAACTCAAAATCTACTACATTTAATTTCCCCATATTACCTGCAATATCAACTGCATCAGAAAATGAAATTCTAGGTGGCAACTTTGCTACAATAATTAAAAATGCAACAAACATTCCGCTCAATATCACAATCATTTGCTGCTTTTGTGTTTGACTCACAGCGTTTGTTCCTCCAGAAACAGTATAAATAATTACTAATGCACCAATCAATAAATTGGTGATATTTAAATTCCATCCCAAAATAGATGACAAGATAATAGATGGTGCAAAAATGGTCAATCCTGCTGCCAAACCTCTTTGAACCAAAAATAAAATTGCGGTTAGTGAACGTGTTTTTAAATCAAAACGACCTTCTAAAAATTCGTAGGCTGTATAGACTTTTAAATTGTAAAATCTTGGCAAAACGAAAATACAGAGGATGATTATCGCAATGGGTAATCCAAAATAAAATTGGGCGAATCGCATTCCGTCATCATAGGCTTGACCCGGTGTAGATAAAAAAGTAATAGCGCTTGCTTGGGTTGCCATTACTGACAATCCGATGGTATACCAAGGCAACGTTTGCTCACCTCTCAAAAATGATTCTGTGGTATTTACACTACGAGTTTTCCATACACCATAGAATACAATTAGTAATAAAATTCCGACAAGAATAGTCCAATCTATAATATGCATTAGGCGTATTTTTTAGTAAATAAGGTGAATAATATGACTAACACAATTTGGAAAATCAACACAAATAAATAGAGCTGATTCCATGTTTTAAAAATTGGTGGTTTCTCTTCTTTCATTATTTTTTATTGTTTAAGCGTTGAGTTGTTTTTTGTTTAGTTTATTCTACTTTTTTGTGAATCACTACTTAATTTAATAAAAGTAAAAAAGTTCGTTGTATAAAATATTGCAAATACAAGTAGTCCAAATCCAATACTTTCTAATAAGTCAACAACACCTAATTCTTTAGAGGTAAAAAATAAACCAAAGAAAGTTCCGAAAACTATTGTAAGAACTATTCCGATTATTATTACTTTTTGAGTTGTTAATTTATTTTTCTGTGAGAATAAGTTGAATGTTGGTAAGATTATCAAAAACTGTATTAATGACACAAAAACAAAAAATAATCCAATTATGAATAAATTTGATATTGCAAAATGTTCTAATTCAGAAAATTCCTTTTCAGTCAATTGATTCTTAATTCCCAAAAACTCACTTTCAAGTTTCATAATCAGATAAATACTGATTGTCCCCACAGTCAATGAAATCAAATGTATCAATAATCTATTTTTCATTTATATTTTTTATTGTTTAAGTGTTGAATTGTTTTTATTTGTTCTCGATACTATTTTCTCCTAATGGTCGAAAATCACTCGAACTGACGAATATTTACTATTTACTTTAATTTGTCATTCCGCACTTGATGCGGAATCCATTTTTATGTTTTAACTCTCTGGATTCCCGCTTTCGCGAAAAAGACATTATTGCTAATTTTTTATCTCTTGTTCATTGCCATTCTTACCAACAGACAACAAATTAGTGTACAATCTAAATGCTCCCGGAACACCTGCTGGCAATTCTCTAAAGAAACTCAAACCTGTATAAATAAAATAACCTTTACCATATTTTGCTACTAATAAGCTTCCTTTTTTAGCCGATTCTCCTTTGTCGTTCATAGATAATATTGGGGTGAATTCACTTCCCCACTCATCCGGAAAATACAATCCTCGTTCTTGCACCCATCCTTCAAAATCTTTTTCAGTAATTTTATTCGGAAATTGCATCACTTCATTTTCTGGAGCTAAAATCTTTACTTCAGAGTTTTCGTCTGTCACTCTATCTCTAGATAATTTTAATTTCAAAGGTGATACTTCATCTACTTTTAGGGCATGACTAGTATTGTATTGCACCATCAATGTCCCACCATTATTCACATATTCATGCAAATATTCTTGATAGTAATTGGTTCTATCATTGGTATTATAAGCGCGAATTCCTAATATAACTGCATCAAAGTTTTTGAGCCTTTCTAAAGAAATATCTTTTTCATTCAGCTCAACAACCGTATAACCAACCTGACGTAAACTCGCTGGTATCTCATCTCCTGCTCCTTGAATATATCCAATCAATTGCCCCTTCTTTTGGATGTCTAATCTCACAATTTTATTTTCTGATGGCATCAAAACAGATTGAAAAGGAATGTGATCATAATCAATCTCAACCAAAGCATCCGTATAAATTTTGTTTCCGATGGTGACCATCGGAGTAATTTTTCCTTCGCTTTGATTTGCTGGTGGAGTCATTTTAAAAGTAACTGTTTGTTCTGCTCCCTTTTTGTCAATAGAAATAACATGGTATTTTGGACTCACTTCCCATCCTTGAGGATATGCTAATTCAACTTTTCCTGAAATATTAGACTTTCCAGATTTTACAACCACCGATACATCTTTTGGGTTATCATCAGAAAATATTAAAACTTTGTCCGTAACATTCGCTGTAACTTCTGGCACAATTTCAAATGGCTTGTACATCTCTCCTTTAACTGGGTCGTTGTATTTATAAACAATATCTTTATCAAACTGAAATGAATATCCATCAAAATCAATTATAAAATTTGCACGTAATAGATGGGGTGCATTTGGCAAACCAATCAATTTTTCATCATCTACGCGATACATTCCTAAAGTTCCTTTTTTTGTCAACCAATACGGACTTGTATATGACATATCAATAGGTACAAACCCTTTCATCTCATATTTTCGTGGAATATTATTTTCTAAATCTACAGCAGGATTTTCAGTAATATTTAATGGTGATAAACTCATCGACCTTAATTTCATAGGGAAATCACTTCTATTAATTGCCTCAATAGAAACAGTAAATTCGCTATTTCTCGTTGCAGATGATTCATTGGCTACCGCTTCTAAATATAAGCCTGTACATGCCAAAATTATTTTCTTTAATTCTTTTGATTTTTGGTTTTTCCAATGTTCATCTTCTAAATCTTGAATCAATTTAAAAGCTTTTATCAATTCTGAAACACTCGCTGATGGATTTGTAAAATCAAAATCAGATTCTACTTTGTGCAATATTTTGCCGATAGCTTCCCCTCCACTCACACGAGACCAAGTGGTATTTACACCTTCAAATACATTTGATTTATCTGTTGGCATTTCGCCTTTTACCAATTCTAAATATTCTAAGTCAGCTCCTCGAGTACCAGTTCTTCCAAAACCTTGACTCTTATGCATACTTCTACTCAAACCAGATATTTCGGTATTTGATAATCCTACCGAAGGGTAATACGTTCCTATATCTACAGACAATAATTTATCCTTATTAGCTTTCTCAAATTTTTCTCTACTTCCGTAAAACCACCAATGTGTATTAAAAAATTCACGTTTAGGTTGCCATACATCATGCGTTTCTAACTGCTCTGGATATTTACTTGTATCACCCGCTAAGTCAAAAGCCATAGCACTTAATACTGCTGATGAAGTGTGATGCCCATGTGTTTTACCAAAAGTGCTTTTTTTATTACTAAATCGGTTAATAATAATATCCGGTTTAAATTTTCGTATTGCTAAAACAACATCACCTAATACTTCTTCTTCATTCCAAATAGCCAACGTTTCATCTGGATGTTTTGAATATCCAAAATCATTGGCACGTGTAAAAAATTGTTCTCCTCCATCTGTTCTTCTTGCCGCTAACAATTCTTGCGTACGAATTACACCCAACAATTCTCTAATTTCTGATCCAATTAAATTTTGACCTCCATCACCTCTAGTCAATGATAAATAAGCAGTTCTTACTTTTACATCATTGGCGAAATAAGAAATTAACCCTGTATTTTCATCATCTGGATGTGCCGCTATATACAAGACCGATCCTAAAAAGTTTAACTTTTTTATGGATTCATGAATTTCTGAAGCAGTTGGTTTTTGTGGGGCTTGAGCTTTTGTAGGTATCGATAAAAGTAATACAGCACAAAATAAGAGTAGAATGCGATTCATTAGTTAGTGTTTGGTTCTTGTTAGTCGAACAAAACTAACAGTTTTAAATCAATAGTCTTTTTTATAGATGAAACTTAACAATTATTTATGATTTTATCCAGTCATCAAAACCTGTATAATAGAGCTGCACTAGCTATACACAAAGGTGTACAAAGAAAGAATTCTATTCAATCAATTTGTTTATAAATTCATTTCCGTATCACACTTATTTAGAATATATTTGTATTCTTATTAAAATAAAACCAGATGAAATTTATAGTATCAAGTTCTCAACTTTTAAAGCAACTACAAGTGTTAGGAGGCGTTATAAATAATAACAACACCTTACCAATTTTAGATAACTTTTTGTTTGAATTAGACACCAACCAATTAAAAATTACGGCGTCAGATTTAGAAACAACAATGAGTTCTACAATAGAGGTTGAATCAGATTCTAAAGGAGCTATTGCAGTTTCTGCTCGTTTATTGTTAGATACTTTAAAAACTTTTCCTGACCAACCGTTGACATTTAAAACGGAAGAGAACAGCACGATTGAAATCAGTTCGAGTCAAGGAAAATATGACATGGCTTATTTTAGTGGCGATGAATTTCCGAAGGCTGTGGCTTTAGCTTCTCCAAGTAAAACAGTATTGAATGGTGGCATTTTAGCTACGGCAATTTCTAAAACTATTTTTGCTGCTGGTAACGATGATTTACGCCCAGTAATGAGTGGCGTGTTTTTTCAATTTAGCCCGGAGAGTTTAACTTTTGTTGCTACCGATGCGCACAAATTAGTAAAATATACACGTACAGATGTAACTGCTGATGAAGTGGCAGAATTCATTATGCCCAAAAAACCTTTGAACTTATTAAAAGGAATTTTAGGAAGTTCTGATAGTGATGTTACTATTGAATACAACAACTCAAACGCCAAGTTTGTTTTTGACAATGTGGTGTTAGAATGTAGATTGATTGATGGAAAATATCCAAACTATGAAGCGGTAATCCCGAAAGAGAATCCAAATAAATTAACAGTTGACAGAGGTGCGTTTTTAAATTCTACAAGACGTGTGTCTATTTTCTCTAGTAAGACTACCCATCAGATTCGTTTAAAAATGGCGGGGACTGAATTAAACATATCTGCCGAAGATATTGACTATTCAAATAAAGCAGATGAGCGTTTAAATTGCGAATACCAAGGAGACGATATGCAAATAGGTTTTAACTCTCGTTTTTTAACTGAGATGTTGAGTAACTTAGAGTCTGCCGAAGTCGTTATTGAAATGTCTTTACCAAATAGAGCAGGTATCTTAACTCCAGTAGATGGTACAGATGAAGGTGAGCAAATTACTATGCTAGTAATGCCTGTGATGTTGAATAACTAAGGTGAAACTAATAAAAATGCATAGCTTAATTACTATGCTTTTTTATTATCTTCGAATCTCTAACTTTCACTTCTCCAATAAAAGAATTCTTCAGTCTTTTCAAATTTCTTGTTAGCCCATTATTCATCACCTCATCTAAAACACTCATGGTTAAGGCTTTATTTTCAATCTCTGAAGGATAAGAATTATGTTGCATTTCTTCTTTTCTTAAATACTTGATAAATTCTTCAACACAAGAAATTCTTTTATCTAAAGGTCTAAAACCATCAACCTCTGGAGTTACAAAATATTTACAAATACTATTGTATGAATCTTCATCATAAATTGGCGTATCTTGAAAGACTAAATCATAATAGTAAAATTGAGACACTACAGTGCTACAATAATATACTCCGCTTTGAGTTATTGAAATTTGAAACTCTTTAATATCTATGTTTAGGTATTTTGTGTCTGAAATATAACTTTCACTATTTATTAATCCATAATTAAGTAATTCATTTAACTCTTCAACTACTAATTCTATGTTATATCCGCAAGAACTAAAATCCGAAAGTAATTTTTTTGTTGGAACGTAGTGTTCGGTATAAGAAGTTAATTCTACTTCATTTTTAAGGTAATGTAAGATTCTTAGCTTTGTAAAATGGTTTTGATTATTCTTAGATGGTAAAAAAAGATTAAACAATTTATTTTTACGACTTAAATAATAATAACCAGATTCTAAAGCTACAGATTTTACGAACTCCCATATAGGAATTTTGTAATAATCTGTAGTCATATAAGATTCTACTTTTGTATGCCCCGATACTAAAAAACTATTAAATTTATCTAAACCTAATCTAATATTTGGATATGATGTCTGTTCTAAAAAACTAAGTATTTGAGAGTTTTGATTACCAAAAATAGTTCTGTATAAGTTTCTAAAAAAAGAAACTTGTGATTTGTCAGAAAACACAAAATGTATATTATTTAAATTCCCTTTTGTTTCTTTAAAATCAAAATTATCTAAAACATATTTTACTCTTTTTCTTAAGACCTCTCTATAAGATGGAGCTGTGATATGAAAAATATTCGGTTGAAAAGCATCAAAAGGAGGTTTATCTTTCCACTGAAAATAATACCCTTCTCTTAAAGATATCATAATAATACACTTCAAACGTTTATGAATACTTTGAGATAATAAAAAAGCTTCTCTTTGTGTTTTAAAATCTAATTGGTCCGCATTATCAAAAATAATACATAGTCTTTTATGTGAAGGGTTTATTAAATATTCTGAAATTGAAACTAAATGATTTATTGGTTGCTTTAACTTTTCTGTTATAAACTCATTTATTTTCTCTTCTATTCTTTCTGGTTTTTGATTATAAATTGACCAAATACCATCCTCTGTTTTTTGTTTAATCTCTTTTTTATAGATTCTTTTCAGAATTTTATAGTTCTCTAAATTTAAAGAAGGGTGATCTTCATATAATTTATTAAGAATCTGTTGAAACATATATGAAGTGTCCTTAATAAGGTCAATTGAATTATATTTAATAAAATCAATATAGACAATTGGAATCTTTTTTTTAGTTCTTTCATTTAGTGAAATTTTAGTGAAGTATTTAATAAAACTAGTTTTACCCACTCCCTTTCCTCCTATTAAAACAATTGGGTTAGGTAAATTTACATTCTCCTTAAGCATTGTTTTTTCAATTGCTCTTTGAGTATTCACAGTATTTCTTACTTTAGAAATTCTTTCATCGAATTTTGGAGGAGAATCTAAAAACATTAAATTCATTTCTGAATGATGCTTTTCTACGTCATCATTAAAAACGTAACAATCATTTAAAGATTTTTCATCTAGCTCTTGAGTATAATTTATTTCTCTAAATATTACATCAATAATAGCCATCAATTTATCGCTTAAATCATTCCTAATTAATTTTTCACGTTTTCTTCTTAATGTTGCCTTTTGTATTAGCCTTTTTTCAAATTCCTTCTTTTCTTTTATAACTATCTTACCACTATTAACTATATATTCATATGATAACAGTTCATAAAACTCTATAAATCTATTTTCTAAATCTTCAAACCCATTAAATATTATAGCATTATTTTCTCTCCAATTACTTCCATTTGTATTAATAAACTGAGAAATTATAAATTGTTTTCCATTAGAAATCACACCAAATAGCAACCCCTTTTCTATTAAATAACTTCTTACTTGGTTAATTATTTTTTCATTTGTAGCATTAGTAAGTAAAATCTTAGTTTTTAAGAACTTAATTTTATTTGAAGGTAAAGCAAATTCAACAAATGTTTTTTTTGCTTCAACTACAAAAGCGAATATTCCAGAAGAAATAATGTAATCATAATAACCTGTTTCTTTAAGGTATCCCTCTCTTCTAATATGTGATTCTTCCCATCCTAAAACGTTTATGAATATTTTATCCAAAATTTTACTTCGAGTATCGCTTTCAGAAATAGGTTCTTCCGACAACTCATTAAATTCTTTTTTAAACCTTTTAAACTCATCTAATGAAGCATTTATATTCATAGTTTTTTTGAAGTATTTTACAATTAATTATAAGACACTAAGATATTGCTTTATTGTTAAATCAAACAAAAAGTCTCTTTTTATTTAATTTTTTTCTTATCAAAACTAATTGCTTGGATTATCTCAAAATTATTGGGTGATTGATTTATATCCGTAATAATAGGATTAGAGAGAGTTTTTACTTTTAATTAACACTACAAACAACCAATATAACCGCACTAAAAATTGTGATTTTTTTCTGTCCTATATTTAAAAAACTACCAGTATTATATTGCATTGATTTTATAATTCTGTCCGTCTTAAAAATTAAATTCATTGTAAATATCTTGCGATATATAAGGCATAATAACAATGTCCTTTTTTTAGAATAGGACAATTAATACATTGCAACCATTAACAAAATAAGAAGCTCGAACATATAGTTAAACGAATAATAAATAACACATCATGAATAAAAATACAATACTAATATTGACCTTTTTTGTGGTACTGGTGGTTTTACTTTGGTTAATGCCAAATCAAAAAGTAGAAAGTATTGGAGATTTTTTTGAAAAAATCATAAAACCTCTTTCATATCCACTTTCTGCAATAATTCTAATAAACTTAGGTCTTTCAAAATATAAGCATTACAATAATAAAGATAAATTAAAATGACATATCATAGCTTTAATCTCTCACAGTTTTATAGTTGTTTGGTAAGTTGATAGAGATTGGATTGATTGTAGGTGTTAGACTTGGAGTTTGAAGAAGTAATATTTATTCAATTAGACACCCTACAAAATGAGTGTTCAAAAAGTATTTTCTTATTTTTCAATACTAAAATAGGGTTTTTAAAGGTTATAAGTGAAGGTCTGTAAATACTAGCAATTCATATTAAATAAGAAAATAATATACCTATATGTAGATTAATATGAACTTAATATACTCATAGGTATATTTAATTTAGAAAATGATTTTTTTTTAATTGTAGATAAGGGTTCTGTAGAAATTTTTTTTGATGGAAATATTGAAGTCTCATTTTTTAAAAATGAATAGATTCCTAAAATTGAAGATATAATTCCTAAGATTGTCCAAAAATCCATTAGTCAAATATACAAATTTAGTTATCTAAGCTTAATGCTCTTTTAGTTTCATATAAATATGGTGTACTTATTGGGGTGGAACGAATTGTTATTGTTAGGATTGGGATTAATGAGAAATTTAATAACTTATATTATCTAATAATTCTTAACTTCCGTTTACACATTTTTATTTCATCATCTGTAAACAATGATTTATACTTAGGCTTGATAACAATGAACTCAATAGATAAATCTGTTCTTTCTTTTTCTAAAAGTTTTGTAAAACCATCTGAAAGTTTAGGAATAAGTATTTTTGTTGCTTGGTAATGCCCTCCAACATTTAATGATAATTTATAGAAATAATTTGGTCTGTAAACTTCTTTAGTTGTTTTGATAAGAAGTATATCAATCTCTCTTTCAAATTCTTTTTTTAAAAATTCTTTGTTAATCATAGGTTAAGACTTAATTCTATTTTCAAAAGTATAAAATTTTTAATCAACACTTTCTACTCTGTTTTATTCTAAAGTGAATAATTGAGACAATGTAAAAAAACATAGCAAAAACAATATTTAACTAATGGTTTCTCTGTTTGAGTGATTATGATATCAGAACTTAAGTTTTTCATTGTTTTGTAAGTTTGGATAGACTTAATTACTATTGTTACACTAAAGATTTGAAAAATTGTATTTTATTAATAAATCTTTAATATCTTAAACTTCTTTAAAATCTTAATTTGTATGACTCCTTTAGAAATAATTCACATCGTGCTTACTACTACCGAAGACACATCAACAACACTATATAGATGTTTAAGAGGAATATCAAAAATAGATAAACAAATTATTTTAAAAGAACTAAATAGACCCTATATAGAGTTAGAAAAAGAATACATTTTTTCGAAAATTTATCATGTTGAAGATAAAAATAACCATTCTCTAAATTTTCATTATAAAAAGGGAAAAGATGATATAAATATTTCAAGCAATCCTCTGTTAAGAGAAGAAGCCACTATGAATTGGTTAAGCAGAAAAGAATCAGAATTATTAAAAGCACTTTCTTTAATAAATATTGATTACTATGAAACCATCAATATTGGCAATTTTGAATTAATAAAAGATGAGTTATTCGGTTTTCTAATCGAAAAAAAGTTTATTCATGAACAATCAGACAAAAATATATTTAATTCTATTTTTATTGGAAATACCATCTATGAGCAACCAAAAATAAAATGGTTGAAAGATGTTCAATATTTCAATATGTTTTTTCATTTATTACATCATTTTGGCTTAATAAACTTAAATTCTAAGGAAGAAGCAATTAGTAAAAAAGTCAAGACTGGTGATTTTTTTGTAAATGGATTAAAAGAGGATAAATCATTTGCATTACTAAGTAAAAGGAAAATAGAGTTTGAAAAAAAATTATTCGAATATCTACATGATAAAAATAAAGCTTTTAAAGAGCTTAAAGATTTAGAAGAAATTATAAAAAAAATAAAACAAATTAAATAAATATTATAGGAGCATCCTATACTCCCATATTTTAAATTCAAAAGTTGTTGGTTATTGCGAATTATTAATTTATAAAAGCAATAATTATGATAACAAAAGAAAACATTTTAAAACGCACAGATGGGGGATTACTTTATTTCCTGTTAATTTACAAACTTCACGGAATAAGTCTTAGACGAATTGGAAATAAGTTTGCCAATACACACAACTTATTTTATTTTGATTCAAACCCAAGTTTATCAATTTATTTCAATGAAAAATATAATAGGTGGTATTTTAAAGACCATGGCACTAATAGTAGTGGCATAGAATATGGTGGAGATATTTTTGATTTTGCGAGATTATATCACAAATTAGAAATCGGTCAGTTTTTCAAACTTCTACATCTAATGGATATTGATATTAAGATGAGTAAAGACTTACCTCAAATTTCTAAAACTGCTAATCACACATATATAAAGGTGGAGGCAAAATCATTAAAATATGAGTTATTAATAAAAAAGCAAACTGATGAATGCATACAGTATTTTGAGCAGTTCAATATCAATCTAAATCACTACTCAAATGTGAACCAAATTACTGGTATTAGATTTTTAAATGAAGATTATTCAATCAATTACACAAAGATGTTACCTCATTCGGGCATTCATATCGCTTATGATTTTGTCACATATGCTAAAATATATAGCATAAACCCTAAAGCATTTAGATTTGTTGGGAACAAAAGAAATACTGAATACACTTTCGGAGGATTTGATTATGCAGATTATTTAAACGAACCTCTATTTTTAACTGGTGGAGAAAAAGATGTAATGACTTTACATTCGCTAGGGTACAATGCATTTTGTTTATTAAGCGAAACATCTACAAGACTTTCTAGAATATTACGAAAAGGAATGTACGAGTCTGGTCACAACACTATCGTTCTGTATGACACTGATAAAACTGGGAGATACTCAGCTACTAAGCTACATAATAAATATAATTTTTCTATTGCTGATTTAGATATAATAATTCCAGAAGAGTATAAGGACGTAGTAACAGATATTTCCGACTATGTAAAACTAAAACTTGATAAAACAAAGTTGGTCAATTTTTTAAACAGCTTCATACCAAAAGAAAAATTAAAAATGGAAAATGGGCTTTTATTAGATGAAGAAATTTATAACTCTTAAAACTAAAATTATGAAAAAAATAAGACCAAATAATGATGTTACAAAATATACAGGCTTAAGTAAGTCATTATATCAAAACCTGCCAAACTTACTCAAAGAGGCTACCAAGCTTATTAAAGAACCACACGAAAAAGATTTGGTACTATTAGCAACTTTGGTGCTATTATCTAATATTATTCGTGTAAGCGGGATCTATGATAGTAGAAGAATATTTCCGAATCTATTTTTGTTTATAACTGCTAAAGCATCCGCAGGAAAAGGAGTTCTAAAATGGGTTAAAATATTGGGAGACGAAATTCATAAAGAGTTAGAACTGAAATATAAAGTACAGATACTAGAATATAAACAACTTGAAGACAAGTCTAACATAGAAAAACCAACTAGAGAAACCTTTTTCATACCTGGGAATGCAAGTCTTTCTGCAATGATAAGGCAACTTACTATTAACAATGGCTACGGTGTCATTGTTGAATCGGAAGCTGACACACTTAATGTTGCAATGAAAAATGATTGGGGAAATTTGTCAGAATTATTTAGAAAAGCATATGAATTTGAATCCATTAGCCAACTTAGAGCAGATGTTAATAATTCATTCGAAATTGATGCACCTCGATTATCAATAGTAATAACTGGAACACAAAATCAGTTATTAGACTTCATTCCATCAGTTGAAAATGGGCTGTTTAGTCGATTTATGTTCATGGAGTTCCCTTTAATAAAGACGTGGAAGAATGTATTTGCTAATAAAGTTGATTTTTACACTCATTACAATGACATTGCAAAGCAATTGTTAAAGGTTTACAAAAATAATAACAAATGTCTAAATGTTAGCTTGTCTAGTGAACAAGAGGATAAATTTCATGTAAAGTTCTCTACATATCAAAGCCAACATGATGCACTTCTAGGAGAGGATGTTATTTCTTCAATACGCCGAATTGGAAATATGCATTTTAGAATTTGCATGTTATTAACGGGTCTTAGATATCATGAAAATAAAAGCCAAGGTGAAACTGCAATATGTACGGATAAAGATTTTGAAATTGCAAATGAGATTATCATTTATTTGTTAGATAATCTAAGAAATATTTATGGTTATATACCTACTGTACAAAAAGCCACTAAAAACTTGAATCTTAAACAAGCATTACTTTATGATGCTTTGGATACAAATTTTAGTTTCTTTAATATTACTGAAGAATCAAAAAAATTGGGTATTGCATATAGTACGGCAGAAAATTATTTAAGAATGTTCAGAAAAATAAAGTTAGTTGAAAAATTAGAACATGGGAAATACTGCAAAATCAAAATATAATTTTTTATAGTCGAGCGAATTAATTAAATTTAGGGTCTAAATAAATAATGGTATTATAAGAAAGAACAATTATTAAAATATAGAAAAGCGTTAGCTATTCACTGATAGGAAAACTGGAAATTTTAAATATGCAGGAGGATAGACTAAAGTTTACGTTACGGCGTAGGCTTGGTTTGTTTGCATATGGGTATTCCAGTACCTCCTATCGATAGACTAAAGTCCTACGCTATTTTTATGCAATAAACATAACTACTTCATTTGGGACTGGTGAAGAACAAAAATCAAAATCAAATGAAAAAAGCAGGTTGGCTAATCGTATTAGCAATTGTTGTACTATCAGCAGTTATCACAAATCCAAAAGAAGAAGAACACACATCTAAACTAGCTGAAATGATGATAGATGTTATGGTTGAACAAAATGATAAAGATGGATTGGTTGAAGGAAACGGATTCTTAAAGGGGATGGGAAGTTACGCCGTAGGAATACAATTAAAGGAATATACTAATTATAAAAATTATGTTTTATTGTCAACGCTAGAGGGTGAATCAGGTGGAACAATTTCAATAGGAGTATTCGGTAATATCATTCCGTTATTTGATAAGGAGTGGATGAGAAAAAGAAGTCAACAATCTAATCCTAAATAAATGCTATGGCAAAGTTTCCAAAAATCGTTCTGCTCAAACTTAACGAATTTTCAGAGGATGAAAAAAGAGCATTTCTTGAAGAATATAGAAGAAAAAAGAAATCAACAGTATTTGCATATATACTACTCTTTATTCCATTTGGATGGCATTATGCTTATTTAGGCAAATGGGGGATTCAGATACTTTACTTTTTTACATGGGGAGGTTTTTTAATTGTATGGTTTGTTGATTTATTTAGATTAGCTTTTGTGATTAGCAATTATAACAAAGATGTTGCTATAAAGATTAGTCAAAGTATGAAGTAAATTTAAAGTGATAACTCCTAAACAAACCTATCTATGGTTTCCGCTACAAAGGGCAATCGAGTTTGAGGTAGAAAGATATAGCAAAAGAGAAACGTCAATTGCAATTATGGGCTTTTAAGTTCTACAGTTGAGGAAGTGTAGTATCTTAACCAAAGTGTAGTCAGTTTCTTGCATACATAGACTTATATCAAAACAAAAAAGATGGGTAAAAAGTTTTTTGTATGGAGACAGAATATAAAATTTATACTTTCTAAAAAGAGTATAGATGAAACAATGGGCGATTTACATAAGAGTAAGTACAGACGAACAACACACCGAAAATCAAAAGCTATTACTAACTCAATATGCAGATAGGTTGAATTACAGTTATACTGTAATTAATGAAGTACAATCTACACGAAAGACACGTCCTTTAAAACAACAGCTTCTAAACGACCTACGAAAAAAGAAGTATAAAGGAGTGATTGTCTATAAATTCGACAGATGGGCAAGAAGTAGCAGAGAATTAATAGTTGAAATTGAAGAACTTCTAAGCAAAGGTGTTCAATTTGTTAGCTATTCAGAAAATATTGACTTCTCAACAGCAATTGGAAAACTACAATTTAATATTCTAAGTGCATTTGCTGAATTTGAAAGAGACTTAATCAGTCAACGAACTAAAGAGGGATTAAGGAGAACAAAAGCAGCGGGAACTGTATTGGGAAGAAGAAAAGGTTCTAAAGACAAGAAGAAACGAAAAACACTTGGGTATTATAATAATAAAAATGCTACGCACTAACGGGATGTTAAAAAATGGAAGTACAACATGGCAATATCGTAATTACAAATAGCAAAGAACAATCGGTCGTTTATTTGTTTTTTAAATTGATTAATTAAAATGAAGAAGATAATAAAACATAAATATTTTTCAAAATCAGAATTAGAAAAAATCTATAATGAATACCCTCAATCAACTAATGTAGAAATTAGAGATAAAGTATTATTGGGATTATATGTGTTTCAAGGGCTAAAGAGTTCAGAGATTAAAAATGTAATCGTTGAGGATATATTATTAGATAAATTTAGAATGGGTACTAATGGAGATAGAATGAGTAATGCAAGATTATTAGATTTAGATGTTCAACAATTAACTCTGCTCATAAAGTACATTAAAATCCATAGAAATCAACTATTGAATGGAATTGAAACAGAAAATTTGATTGTAACTTCTAAAAATAAAAGCACTATTGAAGCAGTTATAAGGCGACTTTCTAAAAAATTAGTAAAAAAGGTTTATGGGTTTGAGAATTTCAATCAGGTTAGAAAGAATGTTATTCATAATTGGTCAGAAAAACATGACTTAAGAGTTGTACAATATCTAAGTGGACACAGATATATATCTTCTACTAAAATAGTATTGAAAAATTATGCAGAATTATATAGAAGAATTTAAGAGTTATCTCAAAACATTAGGCTACTCTCATCACATCATCTATGAACTCCCAATAACAATTAAATATTTTTCAAGATTTCTAAAAGAAAAATCATTATCAAAAAATTAGTAAGAATGATATTGACAATTTTTATAGTCACATTAGCGAAGATGTAAGTATTCGTACAAATCAAAAAAGAGGAGCAATTCAAATTAACAATTATATCTATGCTTTAAGACACTTCAATAAATTCTTACATAGAATTCATAATAAACAGCTTCAATTAAATCATATTGAATATTTAAAAGAAGATAGGAATCTTAGAACTCCCCTACTCGTTTCGGAAGTCAAGCAACTATTTGAAGCAACAGATAATACAAAATTTGGCATGAGAGATAGAGCAATGTTGGTTTTATATTATAGTTGTGGATTGAGAAGGAATGAGGGAATTAATGTACAAACTACAGATATTGATTTTAATAAAAGGATTCTATTTGTTAGAAAAGGGAAGTTTGGGAAACAACGTTTTGTTCCATTTACTGAACAAAGCAAACAGTATTTAGAAGAGTATATTAATATTGGCAGAAAACGATTTATTAGAAAAGCTTCCAGAAAAAAACGAAAAACATTATTTATTTCTTATAGAGGTAAAAGTTTAGATAGTCAAAGTTTATTACATCGGCTGAAATTTTTAGCAGAAAAAACTAATATTGAAAATAAGGTTGGATTACATATACTTAGACATTCGATAGCCACTCATCTACTTCAAAAAGGAATGAGTATTTATGATATTGCCACATTCTTGGGTCATAATTCAATTGAAAGTACTCAAATCTACACACATATAAGCGAAGATGATTTTTTACAAAAAGAGATTTAAAGAAAAGCTTCAAAAGAAAGGTTATGCAATTAGTTCAATTGAAAGCTATGTAAGAAGATTAGAGAAATATGAACAATGGTGCAGACTGAAGCAAATCAATAAAAATGAAAGTGAGAATAAGTTAGCTTTTAATTATTTAAAGCTTCTACAAAAGAAAACTACTAATCATAGAACTCTTAACAGAGAAATACAGCCACTCAAATTATATTATAAATTTTTTAGAAAGGACAATCCATTTCAATTTCTATATATCAAAAAAGAAGAACAAAAAATCAATACAAATTTCTTCACTAAAGAAGAATTAGAAAAAATGTATGATGACTACCCTCAAAATACTATACATGAAATCAGAGATAAAATTCTACTAGGCTTTTATGTGTTTCAAGGGATTAAAAGTAGTGAAGCAAAAACTATCAAGCTAATAGATATAGACTTAATTGGATATAAGATATTGCTAAAAGGAGATAAACGAACAAACACACGCAAAATAGGTTTAAACATTAAACAAATACTATTACTTTCAGAGTATATTAATATTCACAGGAGAACTTTATTAAAAAGAAGAATGATTGATGATTTAATAGTTATTACTCACAGTAAATTTGCTCAACAAAATCTGCTACAAAGGACATCAGAAAAATTAAAAAAATCCGTAAGTGGTTTTGAAACTTTACAACAATTAAGAGCATCAGTTATATCCAATTGGGTAAATGAATATGATTTGCGAAAAGCACAATATTTAAGTGGTCATAGATATATTTCTACAACTGAAAAATTTATCATTAAAGATATTGAGGGATTACAAAAAATAGTTGATGAGTATTTTCCATTATAGCTATTCGAAATTTCTGATTTATTTGAATTTGCTATCACAAAAAAAGTGACAAAACTTTTTTTTACTTTAACACTCCAATTTTAATAAAAAAACTTACTTTCATAATTCAAATAATAAATTGAACTTAATTAAAAATGAGTGATACAAAAACAATATTCTATTCTTGGCAATCAGATTTACCAAGAGAGTCAAATCAAGTAGGAATTAGACAATCTTTAAGAACCGCGGTAAACAAAATTGAGGATAATTTAGAAAATATTCAAATTGAATTAGATGAAGCAACAAGAAAGACAACTGGAAGTCCAAATATTCCAAGAACAATATTTGAGAAAATTTCAAAATCAGACGTATTTGTATCTGACATTACAACAATAAATAATGACTCAAATTCCAAAAGAAAAGTTGGAAACCCAAATGTACTTGTTGAACTTGGTTATGCAATAGCAACTGTAGGATGGGAAAGAATTATTATGGTATTTAATACGAATTTTGGAAGTTTCCCCAAAGATTTACCATTTGATATAGACCGGCATAGAGCAATTCCTTTTTGCATAAAAGATAAAATTGACAAAAATGGAAAATCGCAATTAACTTCAGTTCTAAAAACTGCAATTCAAGCTATAATAGAAGTATCTCCATTAAGACCTTCAGAGTTAAAAACTTTAACTCCTAAGGAACAAAAAAGAGAATTAGACATAATTAATCTTAAATGGATTATGGCTTCAATTAATATTCAGATATTTGATTCTTTTATTGAAAACATGCCTAGTAATATCATTAAAAATATTTTATATTTTAAAGAATGGTTTACTTCGATTATCCTTAGTAATTCTTTTCACATTTATGATGAAAAGTTGCTAAATTTATTAGAGATTTTTGAATCAAATTGGGATAAATCTTTATCGTATTATCAACATTATAATTCTGACGGATACCAAACTTATAAATTTCACATTCCATTTGACGTATTTCCTAATGCTAAAGCGGAAGATGACTTTAAAAAATTATCAAAAATCACAATTGATTTAAAAAGCAATTTCAAAGATTTACTGAATTATATAAGAATGGAGTATTTGGAAATTGACCTAGAAGAAACAAGTAAATCAGCAATAAATCAATACGAAGAAGACAACAAATCTTAATGAATTACTAAATAAACCTAATCACTCACTCCAATTACTTTGAATGTTTATAAAATAGTTTAATCATAGAAAAACTTATATTTCAAATTATACCTTTCATTATTCAAAATCGTTCTACTCAAATTGGAAATGCTCCTCTATATTAAATATTCCTTAAGTAGTAAGACTATAACTAACAACTTAGCAATCATTTAGACATCAAGGGGAATACATTACACGACGATATGCAAATAGGATTTAACTCTCGTTTTTTAACTGAGATGTTGAGTAACTTAGAGTCTGCCGAAGTCGTTATTGAAATGTCTTTACCAAATAGAGCAGGTATCTTAACTCCAGTAGATGGTACAGATGAAGGTGAGCAAATTACTATGCTAGTAATGCCTGTGATGTTGAATAACTAATTAGACGTTAGACCATAGATATTAGACAATAAGTAAAACCACAACTTTAAAAGTTGTGGTTTTTTAGTTTCTTATTCCTCAATCCAAGAAATAACAGTTTTATCATCGGGCATCGTTCTAGGTTTAATCACATTAACTACCTCTCCTTTTTCGTCAATTAAGTATTTTTGAAAATTCCATTTTACCTTAGAGTCTTTAAAACCATTCCTGTCTTTTTGAGTTAAGAATTGATACACTTCATCCATATCTTTTCCCTTAACAGATATTTTACTCATCATAGGGAAAGTGACTCCGTACTCTTGTGTACAAAAAGTTGCAATCTCTTTATCAGAACCAGGTTCTTGTCTTAAAAAATTATTTGCAGGAAAGCCTACAATCATAAAATCATCATCTTTATATTTGGTATATAATGCTTGTAAATTTTCATATTGATACGTATTACCACATTTAGAAGCCGTATTTACAATCATTATTTTTTTGCCTTTTAATGAAGCAAAGTCAAATTCATTACCCTTCAAATCTTTTACTTTAAATTGGTAAATGGTTTCTTTTACTATAGGTTCTTGCACGTGAACTATCGCTATTTCTTTATTCTCTTTTTTTGATGTACAGCTCAAAAAACTGATTATCATTAAAACGAATAGGCTTATTTTTTTCATTATCGTCATTTTGTTATTTCTTACAAAACTACAAAAAGAAGCCTGCAGATTGTAAATAATATTTCAATAAATAATAAAATTAGGATCCGCAATTATTACTTATCTTCGCCTTATGATTCGAGTTTCTATACTTGGTAGCGGAAATGTAGCAACACATTTAATCAATGCTTTTTTAAAAGCTGATGCTGTAGAACTTGTACAAGTTTACAGTAGAACAATTGGTGCTATTGAGCATCTTAAAAATGATGTTCAAATTACAGATACAACTCAAAATCTAATTCCTGTTGATGTTACAATCATTGCAATTTCTGATGATACCATTGCAGAATTTTCAAACCAACTAAACATTAAAGGCGTTGTAGCTCATACTTCTGGAAGCGTTTCTATAACTGATTTAAACGATTCATTATCAAAAGGGGTTTTCTATCCACTCCAAACCTTTAGTAAAGATAAAGGTGTAGACTTTAGTGAGATTCCTATTTGCTTAGAGGCAGAGAATAATGAAACACTTAATATCTTAAAAAAAATAGCTTCAGCAATTTCAGATAAAGTGTATGAGGTAAATTCTATCCAAAGAGAAAAATTACATCTAGCAGCTGTTTTTGTAAATAATTTTACCAATCATTTATATCAAATAGGGAATTCTATTTGTGATGAGCATAAAATTCCTTTTGAAATTCTACATCCATTGATAAAAGAAACTGCTTGTAAAATTAAGGAGATATCACCAAAAGATGCTCAAACTGGGCCTGCAAAGAGAAAGGATTTTAAGACTATTGATAAACATTTGAATCAATTATCAGAACAAGAAAAAAAAATATATACCATATTAACAAATTCTATTTCTAAAACATATCAATAACCATGGAAAAAAGTTATAAAGAAATTATGCCACAAATTACCACCTTCATTTTTGATGTTGATGGCGTTTTAACTGACGGGACAATTCAAGTTTTAGAAAATGGTGATATGATTCGGAATATGAATATTAAAGACGGGTATGCCCTTAAAACTGCTGTGGATGCTGGATACAAGGTTTGCATAATTTCTGGAGGATCTAGTGAAGGAGTCAGAATTCGTTTAAAAAGATTAGGACTTAGTGATGTGTATCTAGGTGCTCATAACAAGATATATCAATTTGAAGAAATCATCAACAAATACAATTTAAAAACTGATGAAATCTTATATATGGGTGATGATATCCCCGATTACCCAGTAATGAAATTAGTTGGATTAGCATGCTCTCCTAAAGATGCTGCTTCAGAAATTCAATCAATATCACATTATATCTCACAAAAAAAAGGGGGCAAAGGGTGTGTACGTGATGTGATTGAACAAGTACTTAAAGTTCAAGGTAATTGGGGTGGCGAATTTAATGCCAAGTACGATTAGTTTTACACTAACTATTCCAATTAATAACTGCCTTTTTATACTATAATTTTCGTTTTATTAATCGTGGTTACACTCCTATTATACTCAAACAAACTTTATTTAATGTTGGGCATCGTATTTTAAATAAACTTAGCGTCAAATTGAGTTATAGTTTGGTATCTTTACCGTCAATCAAAATAACATATGCCCTCAAATATTTATAGCGTCATTACAGGCACGGGGAGTTACATCCCAAAAAAAGTAGTAAAAAATACTGATTTCTTACAGCATGAGTTTTACGAAAATAACGGAACTCCTATCCAAAAAAATAATCAAGAAGTAATTGACAAATTCGAGGAGATAACTACTATCACTGAACGGAGACATGCTTTGGATGAATATACAACTTCTGATATCGCTTTTTTTGCAGCTGAAAAAGCCATTGAAAATGCAGGTATTGATAAAGAAGATTTGGACCACATCATTGTAGCTCATAATTTTGGTGATACTACTCCTACTAATAAGGAGGTAAATATTGTTCCTAGCATTGCAGCAAAAGTGAAGTTTCATCTAAAAATAAAAAACCCAAATTGTGTAGCTTATGATTTATTATTTGGTTGCCCTGGTTGGATTCAAGGAATGATACAGGCAGATTATTATATCAAATCTGGTGATGCCAAAAAAGTGCTGATTATTGGAGCAGAGGTTTTATCACGAATTTCTGATCCACATGATAGAGATAGCATGATTTATGCTGATGGTGCCGGCGCAACTATTTTAGAAGCTAAAGAAAGTGAAACACCAATCGGAATCATTGGGCATAAAACAAGAACAGATTCTTATTATCATTCTAAAATGTTGGCCATGGGTGCGTCATATAAAGATGATGAATCTACTAAAAATGAAATTTTCATGAAAATGAATGGCCGTAGGCTGTATCAATATGCTTTAGAAACAGTTCCTCAAACTGTAAAAGAGTCTTTAGATACTTGTGGTATTCATCCAAGTGAGGTAAAAAAACTACTGATACATCAAGCTAACGGAAAAATGGATGATGCCATTTTAGAACGTCTTTTTAAATTATATGAAATTGATGAAGTGCCAGAAAATTTTATGCCAATGACTATTGCTAAACTGGGGAATTCTTCTGTTGCAACAATTCCGACATTATTAGATTTAATTGAAAGAGGTAAACTTCCACCTCATAAAATTAATAAAGAAGATACTATTGTCTTTGCCTCTGTAGGTGCCGGAATGCATATAAATACAATTGTTTACAAAGTTTAAACATAGCATAAAACTTAAGAGAGTTGTCTTTAGTGAATATTCATATCCAAATTAATTGTTAAAGTAAGTGACCAAATTATCTTATGTCTGTAATATCAAGTATATTTACCGACAAATTCGAAAATTTTAATCTTATATAATGAAAAAACTAAGCCTATTATTACTTGTTGTACTTACTATTGCATCATGTACAAACGAACCAAAAGATTACGTAACCTTATCAGGAAAAATAACTGACAAAAGCAGTGATTCTGTTGTTGTTAGAACAAGAACTTTTTCTAGAACCATTGCTGTTAATGAAGACGGAACATTTAGTGATACTTTAAAAGTTGAAGCTGGTTTCTATAACTTTTATGATGGAAATGAGTCTACTAATATCTATTTGAAAAACGGATATGATCTTACTATTACATTAGATACTAAAGAGTTTGATGAGTCAATAGCATTTACTGGAAATGGTGCAGAAAGCAATAACTTTTTAGCTAAGAAAGCATTGATTTCTGAAAAGCTATTAGATCAAAATTTTGATCGCTTTACCAAAGAAGAGTTAAATGCAAGCTTTGAAACTATAAAAAGTGAATTAGATGGCTATGTTAATGATAATAAATCAGGTATAGATACAGCTGTTGTTAACAATGCATATAAAGATACAGATGCAATGATTGCGTCGTACAAAAATTATTTTGGCAATACCATCGATTTAAGAGCTAAATTTTATGGGCAACCTTCTCCAACTTTTGACAATTATATGAACATTGATGGTAGTGAAACTTCGCTGTCAGATTTAAAAGGAAAATATGTTTATGTTGATGTTTGGGCAACCTGGTGTGGTCCTTGTAAAGCTGAGATTCCTTCACTTAAAAAAGTAGAAGCTTCTTATCACGGTAAAAATATTGCCTTTGTAAGTATGTCTATCGATGACGATAGAAGTCACGGTGGCTCTTGGGAAAAAGCTGAAGAAAATTGGAGAGCTATGGTTACTGACAAAGAGTTAAAAGGAATTCAGATTTTTGCACCAAAAGGATGGCAATCAGAGTTTGTTACTGGTTATGAAATTAAAGGAATTCCTCGTTTTATCTTAATTGGCCCTGACGGAAATATTATTGATGCAAGTGCACCTAGACCATCTAGCGAGTCATTAATAAAATTATTTGACGAGCATAATATTTAAAATAAATAAAACCCTAAAATGAAAAAATTAATCCTATTACTTCTTGTTGCTTCTACTATTGTTGGATGTAAAGAATCAAAAGAATATCTATCGGTATCAGGTAAAATTAAAAATGCAGATACTAAAGAATTAGAAATTCTTGCTAAAGACTTTATCAAAACTATTGCAGTTAATGATGATGGAACTTTTAAAGACACTCTAAAAGTTGAAAAAGGAGTCTTTACTTTAACTGATGGTCGCAACAAAGCTGTTTTGTTTTTGGCTAATGGATATGACTTAAATATTGATGTTGATGCACAAGATTTTACAAACATCAACTTTGAGGGTAAAGGAAAAGAAAGTAATAATTATATTTTGAAAAAAATTGCTTTTTCAAAATCTGAGCTTGCAAATCCAAAAAGTTATTTTTCTCTAGAGAAAACTGCTTTTGATGCACGTATTAATGAGTTAATAGAATTAAATGCTAATATATCAAAAGAAAAAGTTGATACATTTTTAATTACTAAAATTGAAAGTGACAACAATCGTTTTATTGATTATTTAAAAAAGAATTACGATTTAAAACATGCTGCAAGCATCAATACCTCTAAAGGCGCTCCATCTCCTAAGTTCAATAATCTTGAAAATTATGATGGTTCAACAACTTCACTAGATGACCTGAAAGGTAAATTTGTTTATATCGATGTTTGGGCAACTTGGTGTGGTCCATGCAAACAACAAATTCCGTATTTACAAAAAGTTGAAGAAACATATCATGATAAAAATATTGAGTTTGTAAGCATCTCTACTGATAGAAAAAACAAGTACAATGCTTGGAGAAATATGATTGAAAGCAAAGGAATGGGAGGTATTCAATTATTTGCTGGCGATGACTATTCTTTTTCACAAGCATATCAAATCAATTCTATTCCAAGATTTATTTTGATAGACCCTAAGGGGAATATTGTTGATGCTAATGCTCCTAGACCATCTGACCCAGGTTTAATAAAGCTATTTGATTCTCTAGGAATATAATTATAAGCCTTTTTTAAAAATTTAATCACCATCAGATTCTATGAGAGTTTGATGGTGATTTTTTTTATAATACTATTTGGCTAATCAATAAATTTCTAAAAATGCTGTACCTAATTTATCAATAATATCAGAAGCTGTAAATGATTCCATGCTCATGCTATCACTGTATAAATCAGCAGTTAAGCCATGTAAATAAACACCTAGTATTGATGCATTTAATGGACTGTATTTTTGAGCAAGTAGACCTGTAATAATCCCGAGTAGTACATCACCACTCCCACCAGATGCCAAGCCAGAATTACCAGTTGAGTTAAAGAATAAATCATTTCCATTTGCAATAATGGTATGTGCTCCCTTTAATACAACAATCAACTTATATTTTGATGAAAATGATTTTAAGAGTTCTAATTTTTCGTAGTCGTTTTTCCAAATACCAACCAATCTCTCAAATTCCTTTGGATGTGGAGTCAAAATAGTATCCTTCGGTAATAAATTTAATAATTCTTTTTTCTTCGAAATGATATTTAATGCATCGGCATCTAAAACTAGAGGCAATTTATTTTTTTTTAGAAATTTAGAAAACCCATTAATCGTCTTTTCTGAAGTTCCCATACCTGGTCCAATTCCAATTACTAATGGATTGGATTTATAATTAAAATATTCTAGTTGATTCTCAGCATCAACTTCAACCATCGCTTCTGGAGTTGCTATTTGCACAACCTCATATCCGCATTTTGGGATATATGCAGTTACCAAGCCACTACCTGACTTTAAAGCCGCTTTAGTGGCTAATGATATTGCACCGATTTTACCATAACTACCACCTATTATTAATGAATGTCCATAACTACCTTTGTGGGTAAATTTATTTCGATGCTTATAAATAGATTTTACAAAAATTAATTCAACCATTAAATAATTTGAGTTGATAGAATAAATATGATCTTTATCTAAACCAATGTCAACAACTTCCCAAGTTTTAGTAAACCTAGCATTATTAGGTAGAAAAAAAGCTAGCTTTGGTGATTGAAAAGTGTAGGTGTGAGTTGCATTTATAACCGCTTCGTTTTGACTACTTTCTTTTTCAGCAAACAATCCTGATGGAATATCAATTGATAAAATATTAGGTTTAGCACTGTTAATATGTTTTATCAATTCAGATGTAAAACCTTCAACCCTTCTCGACAATCCAATTCCGAAAATTGCATCAATTACTAAGTCATCATTTTCAATTATTGGAAAATCACTTTTAGATGAAATTGTTTTTATTGAAATGTCTATACTTCTTAATCTCTCAAAATTTGAAATAAAGTTTGGGCTTCTATTATCTGAAAAAGAAACTACAAAACAATCAACATCATATCCAGATTCTATTAATAATCTTGTAATCACCAAACCATCTCCGCCATTATTTCCAACACCACAAAATACTTTTATGCTAGGTTTTAATTTCTCATATTGCTTGTGAATTAAATCAAAACATTTGGTCGCAGCCTGCTCCATCAAATCTAGCGAAGTAATTCCTTCTTTTTTGATGGTTTCTTGATCAGCTTGTCCTATTTGCTTGGAAGTAAGAATTTTCATGACATAAAAAAACCTCTCGATTTGAGAGGCTTATATAAAATTGTTATCCGTTAAAAACACCCATGTTGGCGTATTTATCCATTCGTTTTTCTACCAATTTTTCTGGAGTTAATTTCTTTAAACCATTATAAGTTTTTGAAATTGTTTCTTCAACTATTTTAAAAGTATCTTCTCTATTATAGTGAGCACCACCAACTGGTTCTTCAATAATTTTATCAATTACTTTTAATTTTTTACTGTCTTTCGCTGTTAACTTTAAAGCCTCGGCAGCCTGCTCTTTATACTCCCAACTGCGCCATAAAATAGACGAACAGTTCTCTGGAGAAATCACTGAATACCACGCATTTTCTAACATTAATACTTTATCTCCAACACCAATACCTAAAGCTCCTCCTGAAGCACCTTCTCCAATAATCACACAAATAATTGGTACTTTTAAACGAGTCATCTCTAAGATGTTTCTCGCAATTGCTTCTCCTTGTCCACGTTCTTCTGCTTCTAAACCAGGGTATGCACCCGGTGTATCAATTAAGGTAACAACAGGCACTCCAAATTTTTCGGCCATTTTCATTAAGCGCAATGCTTTGCGATATCCCTCAGGATTTGGCATTCCAAAATTTCTATACTGGCGTGTTTTGGTATTATATCCTTTTTGTTGACCAATAAACATATAACTCTGATCTCCTATTTTTCCTAAGCCACCCACCATTGCCTTGTCATCTTTCACAGTTCTGTCTCCATGAAGCTCCATAAATGTATCACCTGCAATTGCATTGATATAATCCATGGTATAAGGTCTGTTAGGGTGTCTAGACAATTGCACTCGTTGCCAAGCAGTTAAGTTTTTATAAATATCAACTCGCGTTTTATCTAATTTCTTTTGAAGATTTTTACAAGTATCAGTAACATCAACATCACTTTCTTCGCCAATCAAGGCACATTTATCATACTGTTCTTGCAAGTCTTTTATAGGGAGTTCAAAATCTAAATATTCCATTTTTTAGTAGTTTTGATAAGATACAAATATAACAACTTAGTGCTAAAATGTTCCTAAATATTATTTTTTTTGAAAGCGAGTAAATAGCTTTTTTCTGTTGATAACAATTCCGTTTAATACAACTGCAAACAGAATAATTAAAGCCCCGAAATAAAAGTTTGATGGCATTTTTTCTTTTTCGGGAAATACTAGCAATGCCAAAATGATTCCGTAAACGGGTTCTAAATTGATAGACAACATCACCGTAAATGGGCTTAATACTTTCATCACTTTTACAGATGCAGAGAAAGCATAAGCTGTACATATACTACCTAAAATGATTAAGTAAATCCAGTCGTTAGATGAGAGTTGAAAAAAAGGAACTGTGAATTCTCCTTTTAATCCGAGTAATAACGTGATAAAAACCACACCAAAAAATAATTGATAAAACGACATAATTACTGGGTCATTCTTTTTAACATACAATCCGTTTGCCACAGAAAACAAAGCCGATAAAAATGATGAAATCAATCCATAAACAATTCCGAGGACATAATTTCCTTCAATTTTAAAAATGATGTACAGCCCAATAACTACCAATATACCTAGAAATAATTCGAGTTTACTTACGCGTCGTTTAAAAAACAAAGGCTCAATTAAAGAGGTAAAAAATGCTCCAGTGCTCATCATTATTAGAGCCACAGATACATTTGATGATTTAATGGCTAAGAAAAAAGTAACCCAATGCAAAGCGATGGTGATTCCGCCAAGAATAAATTTTATTAGTAGTCCTCTTGAAATTCGAAAAGATTTCCTTCTAATCAACATAAACAGTATCAAAAAAACTGTTGCAATAAGCATGCGATACCAAACTAAAGGAATTGCATCTATACTAATTAATGCTCCTAAAACTGCAGTAAACCCCCAAATGATGATTATAAAATGGAGGTGCAAATAATTTTGAAATCGTAAAGCTTTTTGGTTAGTATCCATAATTGAATAGCAATTATTTTTTTGCTTGCAGGTATAAATATATCGCTATAATACCGAAAATTAAATTGGGGATCCAGACCATAAATAAAGGGTGAGAATCTGGTGAGCCACCAACAACCTCGACAATTCGTAAAAAGAAAACATAAACAAAAACCAAAGTAACTCCTACTGCCAAATTAATACCTACTCCACCTCTACGTTTAACGGACCCAAGTGATACTGCAATAAGTGTTAAAATATAAGCTGCCACGGCTAAGCTGGTTCGCTTGTACAACTCAACATAATAAACATTTAAATTGCCTCGACCTCTAGCTTTTGAAATTTCTATATACTCTAACAATTCTGGTGTTTGCATTTCTTTGGCAAACGAATCGATATGTAGCAAATCATCTGGTTTAAAATCAAAAATAGTATCCATTCTACGGCCATAAGAAATCTCGTCGTTTAGGACTCCTACTTTCCTGCTGTAATAATTGGTGATTCTAAAAATTGAATCTTTTGGCTTATAGGTAATGTTGTCTGCAGTGAGTTTTTCTTTTAAGAGATTTCCTTCGTAAATTTCATAACTAAAATCATTTCCTCTATTTCGCTTTAAATCATATGAACGCATATAAATGTATTCATTATCACTCAATTGTAAATTAATATTATTAATATTATTATGATTCTCTGGACGACTTTTTAAATATGTATTTTTAAATTCTGCATAAACTTTACTACTGTTAGGCACAATAAAGTGATTAAGCCCTAAGGTTAAAATCGCAACAATTGTTGCGCCAATAAAATAGGGTTTCAAAAAACGTTTAAATGAAATTCTTGCTGAATTCATAGCAATAATCTCTGTGTTTTCAGATAGTTTGGTAGTAAATAATAATACTGATACAAACAATGCCAATGGCAATATCATATTACCAATATTGATAATAAAGTTGACAAAATAATCATTGATAATAGCACCTACAGTTAAATCTGGGTGCCTAAGAAACTTATCAATTTTATCTCCAGTATCGATTACTACGATTACAGGAATTAAAATTAATAGAATAAATAAAAATGTAGTTATGTACTTTTTTAATATGTATTTGTCAAGTATTCTCATTCAAAAAAAACAGAATCCAATTATTATAAACGTTTGTCCATTTGTTTTACCATCCTGTTTTTCCATTCGGTAAAATCTCCTGCTAATATATGCTTTCTTGCTTCACGAACCAACCATAAATAAAATCCTAGATTGTGGATGGATGCAATTTGTTTTCCTAACAATTCTTTTGCGGCAAACAAATGTCTTAAATAGGCTTTGGAATAATAGGTATCTACATCAGTAATTCCCATTTCATCAATTGGAGAAAAATCATCTTCCCACTTTTTATTTTTAATATTGATGGTTCCGTGTGCTGTAAACAACATTCCGTTTCTTGCATTTCTTGTTGGCATAACACAGTCGAACATATCAACTCCTAACGCAATATTTTCTAGAATATTGATTGGAGTACCAACCCCCATCAAATAACGTGGTTTATCTTCAGGTAAAATACTACAAACAACATCTGTCATTTCATACATCTCATCGGCAGGTTCACCTACTGATAATCCGCCAATAGCATTACCCTCTGCACCAACAGAAGCAATAAACTCTGCTGATTGAACACGCAAATCTTTATAAGTACTCCCTTGTACTATCGGGAAAAATGTTTGACTGTAATCATATCTATACGGAGTTTTATCCAAATGATTGATGCAACGTTTTAACCAACGATGTGTCATGTGCATAGAACGCCTCGCATATTTATAATCACAAGGATAAGGTGTACACTCGTCAAATGCCATAATAATATCAGCACCTATTTTACGCTGAATCTCCATCACATTTTCTGGGGTAAATTGATGATATGAACCATCAATATGACTTTTAAACTTTACACCTTCCTCTTTAATTTTTCTACGATTAGATAATGAATATACTTGATACCCGCCACTATCGGTCAAAATTGGTCTATCCCAATTCATAAACTTATGAAGCCCACCAGCTTGCTCTAAAATATCAGTTTTAGGGCGTAAGTATAAGTGATAGGTATTTCCTAAAATAATATCAGGATTTATCTGTTCTTTTAACTCACTTTGGTGGACACCTTTAACAGTACCAACCGTACCAACTGGCATAAAAATAGGAGTTTCTATAGCACCATGATCTGTGGATATTACTCCTGCCCTTGCCTTACTTTGTATGTCTTTTCCTTTTAGTTCAAATTTCATCGGCGCAAAGATATAGAATCAGTTTGTTTCGTTTCATTTATTTGTAAAAAATATACTTAC
>JAQRMW010000124.1 GCA_028599075.1 Urechidicola sp.
AAAACCACTCTTCTATCTGGCAAGTTTAGCAAACCTGATCTACTGACTAATATAGGGGCTGATGTAAAAAAAAAAAAAATCAAAACTGTTTAACGATCTATATATGTTGCCATACACTGTATCAATACAAAGCCTGCTTAACAATAACAAGCAGACCAAAAATGAAATTCAGTTGAAGAAATAACTAGCATTCTGAGATGCTCCTTTTATTTCAGCACTGTTTAAAATTAACAAAATATCATCTGTTCTTTTTGTTCTTAATTTGCATACAATGAAATTGATATTTTTAGGAATCAGAGATGGGAAGTTTTCATTGGTATACCTTAGTCCAGAGATGTTGCTAGACAGTTATTGGAATCAGATTTTACTGAAATCAGACATATACCAACAGAATGTTTGCACCGTTGTCATTGATGAAGTTCACTTACTTCAGACATGGTAATAAACCAATGATCAGATATCAAATTTCAAATACAATATTAGATACTATAGATATGAAATGAAGATTTTTTTTTAAGTGGAAAATCCATATTTCACATCTCATGTTTTACAAATTGTCAACATTTTTAGTAAAACTAATACTAATCATTTTACTTAATCACACATAAAATTGGTTTGTATATAAAATGAGCAACCCATTTCATATTTCTTAATTCAACAATTTAATCTATGAATGAAAAATAAAATGTAATTGCTTATAAATTAAAAAAAGAATCTGAATAATACATGAAATTTTAAAATATACAGATATTTTGAATTGATATTTTGAACCACAGAAAAAGAATATGACTGAAGAAAAGTAAGTTGGGAGGCTATAAATGAATGATTAGTGCCTTATATCATGGTTTTAAATTGTATATTTCATGATGAAATATTTGGCTGTCTTACATTTTTAATATTATAGGGGAGAACAATTTCGACCAACATTTTCAAGACTTGGTGAGATTAGAAGCCACCTTACAGAGACACCATTCTTGCTTCTCACAGCAACAATTACAAAAGATATATTGCTGTCAGTCTGTAAAAAGCTGCACATTGACCACCCTGCAATTGTTGCAAAGTCTCCAGACAGGTACTTAATACAACATCATAAAAATTATTTTCTTCAAGACAATTAAACTATTTGACCAGGTGACCTTGAAATTTCAATAGGGTTCCAGATTCTATTATGGATGTAGAAAGTTTGGTCAAAATCCATTCAAGGATGTTGATTCTAGAGTGTTCACAAGGAGGTTACGGAAGGACAGGCGGACGGATGGTAGCGTGACTATATCCCTTGGTAACTTTTTTGGCGTGGGGATAATAAGCCATTATCCTTCAAGTAAATTCATTAAATAAATATTTTATTGTGATTAACCAATTATTTTTTAAATTTTATTAAATTTTGGGGCGTTTAGACGCCTCTTTCAAAAATATTTCAGGTATATCCTGGACACCAGTTTCAGTTGTGAAGGAAGCTGGAGTACCCGGAGAGAACAACCGACCATGGAAAGCAACAGTTAAAATTTATCACTTGTGGCTGCGATTAAAGTGCACACTTTTTGTAATTTACAAAGCTGTGTGCGAAACCATGCCATATTGGTGTTAGGCTTGTATGACTTGTTAGATCAAACGACCTAACTCATTGAGCCACCCGGGCCCCTGATTAAAAAAATTAATTTGTAGACCGCAAAGTATATACAAATTGTTAGATACCTCATGATCTGAATTTTTCCTTTGAAGGTATAGCTTTTTATCATTTACAACTTATAAATTGTATTGATTGAGTGACTGATTTATTTGTGTTTAACACCACTTTCAACAATATTTCAGCTATATCATGGTGACTAGTTTTAGTGGTTGAAAAATCCTGAGTTAATAGAAGTTTGTTCATTAATTTTGAGATTAGACTTCAATATAACAGCAGGTAAAACATTAGTTTGCCTAGAAGTGATGTTTCTCTTTAAAAATGCAATATTAAAGGATATTAATAAATACATGATGATCATACAATCAAATTCTATTTATTATCTACACAGGGAAAACATATACCTTTATTACAAGAGTGAGAGGGGGATGGACCCGATGATGGAATTGTCATGGTTAATAGAAAATTTACAGAAAAATGGAATAGAATCTCCTAAATCCATTTT
>JAQRMW010000125.1 GCA_028599075.1 Urechidicola sp.
TCGCCAATTGTATCTGTTGATTGGATGTATAAACATATAAACCATCCAAATTTAATAGTAATCGATGCTACCATGACCAAAGTTTCTGGTTGCGACGACTCTGATTCTAATGATACTTCAGTAATTAAAAACGCCCGATTTTTAGATATTAAAAATGAGTTTTCAGATACTATAGCTCCATTTCCAAATACTTTGCTATCTTCAAAGAAGTTTGAAGAAAAAGCACAAGCAATAGGAATTAATAATAATAGTTGTGTAGTTGTATATGATCGATATGGTTATTATTCTTGCGCAAGAGTTTGGTGGATGCTAAAGACCATGGGTTTTTATAATTGCGCTATTTTAGATGGAGGATTACCTGATTGGATTGAAGCAAAATACCCAACTCAAAAAGAGCATTTATCTGTTTTTAAGAAAGGAAATTTTACAGCATCTTATACTACTGGATTAATTCACAATCACTCAAAAGTTTTAAAAAGTCTAGATGATGACTCTGTATTGGTTTTAGATGCACGTTCACGAGATCGTTTTTTAGGGACACAACCAGAGCCAAGAGAAGGTTTGCGCTCAGGGCATATCCCAAACTCTAAAAGTTTGCCATATACAAGCTTACTTAATGGAACTAAGTTGAAATCGTCAAAAGAATTAAATACATTGTTTTCTGACTATCAATCAAAAGAATTAATTTTTACATGTGGCTCTGGAGTTACAGCATGTATTTTGGCTTTGGGTGCAGAAATTGTAGGGATAAAAAATAAATCGGTTTATGATGGTTCTTGGACAGAGTGGGGAAGTTTATCGGAATTGCCAATTGAGAAATAAAATGTAACCGATCCTGCAAGGTTTTCAAAACCTTGTAGGTATATATAGTAAATCAGAGAAATCTTTCTTTCAAATCAGCATTTGGCAGCATACAACTTTTGCGTTTTCCAAACCAGCGATATCTGTTCTTCGCAACAATATCATACATCCAATCTCTCATTGGTTTTGGAACAATCCAAAAAATTAACAAAAAATTATATTTCCCTCCTAAAATTTTACAAATCCTTATTAAGGCTGATGATTTGTAATAAATTCGATTGTTATTTATCAAAATAATCGAGTCAATATCAGAATTAAAATTATCAAACTGTAACAAAATTTCTTTCGCGGCGTCTGATTGTAAAGAAGCGAATTTGAATTTTTGATGTCGGTCTTTTTTAATAATAGTTTGAACAGAGCTATTGCATAAATTACAAACTCCATCAAAAAAAAGTAACGGTTGATTTAGGATGTTTTTCACCTTACAAAGTTACAAATAGAAATTTAATTCGTCTTTTAACAAAATCTTAATAATAAGTTTTTCTGCTTAGTATTAATTTCGTTTTAACAAAAACTAACTAATAGAATGATTCAAATAAAAAACTTGCACAAATCCTATCCAATGGGTAAAGATTCACTTCATGTGCTAAAAGGATTAAACTTACATATTAAAGAAGGAGAGTTCGTTTCGATTATGGGTTCTTCGGGTTCAGGAAAATCAACTTTATTAAATATTGTTGGTCTTTTAGATGAACATGATGACGGAGAATATTTTTTAAACGGACAGCTGATAGAAAAGCTAGATGAAAAGAAAGCGGCCATTTTAAGAAACAAATTTTTAGGATTTGTTTTTCAATCATTCAACTTAATATCTTATAAAACCGCCTTAGAAAATGTTGCATTGCCTTTATATTATAAAGGCGAAAACAGAAAACAACGTTTAAAAACTGCAATGGATTATCTAGATAAGGTTGGCTTAAAAGATTGGGCAAATCATTTACCTAGTGAACTTTCTGGAGGACAAAAGCAACGTGTAGCGATTGCTAGAGCATTGGTTACTAAACCTAAAGTTGTGTTGGCAGATGAGCCTACAGGTGCTTTAGATTCTACAACCTCTGATTCTGTAATGGACTTGTTAAAAGAGATTAACAGAGAAGGAATGACCGTTTTTGTAATTACACATGAGGAAGAAATTGCAGAACAAACAGATAGAATTGTACGCCTTAAAGATGGTGTAATTATGAGTGATGAAAAAGTGAACCATAAAGTAAATGCATAGCTATGTTTGATATAGATCGTTGGAGAGAAATATTTCAAAGTATGGGTAAAAATAAACTCCGTACAGTATTGTCTGGGTTTACCATTACATTTGCAATTTTACTTTTTACCATTTTATTAGGAATGGGAAATGGGTTAAAAAACACCTTTGCAGGATTTTTTAGTAGAGATGCAGAGAATGCGATGTTTATTCAACCAGAAAGGACTTCTAAGGCATATCGCGGATACCAAGTTGGAAGAAGAATTGAATTTAAAAATGACGATGTTGAATATTTAGCAAAGAATTATTCTTATGAAATTTCTAGTTTAATTAGACGCAATAGAATGCATGTTGATTTTTCGTACAAAGAAGAAAAGGCTGATTATGAACTATTAGGAGTTGATCCAGGAATTCAATTTTTAGAAATGGCGACTCCTTATAAAGGACGATTTATCAATCAATTAGATATCAATAAAAAATCAAAAGTTATTGCAATTGGTAGAAAAGTTGAAGAAGATTTATTTCCAAAAGGAGTTAGTGCTGTAGGTAAACATATTAATGTAGCAGGATTAGCGTATAAAGTGATTGGCGTATTTACAGACCCAGGTGGAGACAACGAAGAACGCTTAACCTATATTCCTGTCACAACTTTTCAAAGTACCTACGGAAATAATAATATAGTGCATCAGATTAATTTATTGTACAACCCAGATATGAGTACTGATGAAGCTATTGCTTTTGGTAACAGAATGGTGAGAGCTTTAAAAGACAAGCACAATATTGATCCAAATGATCAAAGAGCAATTAGAAATACAAATAGGGCAGAAGTTGTTCAAGGTACAGCAGGTGTTTCTTTTGTGTTAGATATCATTGTTATAATAATTAGTATCGGAACTTTAATTGCAGGTATTGTTGGAATCAGTAATATAATGGTATATATCGTAAAAGAACGTACCAAAGAATTAGGAATTAGAAAAGCATTAGGTGCAACACCATCATCCATAATAATGATGATTATGTTCGAAGCGCTTTTTATTACTTCTATTGCAGGGTATTTAGGTTTGCTTATAGGTACAGGGGTCGTCAAATGGGCAGCACCAATGTTAGAAGAATATTTTATTAAAGAGGCAAGTGTAGATTTAGGAATTATAATTTTTGCTACAGTGTTATTAATGATTTCAGGAATCATTGCTGGGTATTTACCAGCGAGAAGAGCCGCCAAAATTAAACCAATTGTAGCATTAAGAGACGATTAAAGAAACCAAACAAGAATACATGAAAACAATTTTTGATATCGACACATGGCAAGAAATTTACGGGGTACTTCGTAAAAATGTGATGCGTACCATTATTACAATTATAGGTGTAATGTGGGGTATATTTTTATTAGTAACGCTGCTAGGAGCTGCAAAAGGGTTTGAAAATAAGTTTAATAAAGATATAGGTGACTTAGCAACAAACTCAGTTTTTGTTTGGGGTCAATCAACAGGAATGGCTTTTGGAGGGTTTCAAGAAGGAAGACCTATGCGTTTAAAATTATCAGATGCTAAAGTTATTAAAGAGCAAATTACCGAAATAGAATTTGTGGTTCCTAGAAACCAAACGCAAAAGCAAGTTGTTCGTAAATTTTTAGATGGCAATTACAACATCAGTGGAGATTACCCTTTGCTAAATGAGGTAACACCTAAAGACCTTTTATATGGTCGATTTATCAATGGTAATGATATTGACCTTGCAAGAAAAATTGCAATCATTTCTCAAGATGTTTATGAACAATTGTTTGAAAAAGATGAATATCCTATTGGCGAATTTATCGAAATCAGTAAAATCAATTATAAAGTTGTAGGTGTTTTTAAAAGAACCAATATGAACATGGGACCTGGAGATGCAATTCATATTCCGTTTACAACTTTTCAAAAAGTATTTAATCAAGGAGATAATATTGGATGGATGATGATTACTGGAAAACCAGAATTTGAAATCATACAGATAGAAGCTGATGTAAAACTATTATTAAAGAACTTACATGATGTGCATCCAGATGATGGTAGAGCTTTTGGTAGCTTTAATTTAGGTGAAATGTTTGGACAGGTTACAGGCTTTTTAACAGGGATGCAATTCTTAACCATATTTGTAGGTATTTCAACTTTGATTGCTGGGATATTTGCCATTGGTAATATCTTATTAATAACAGTAAAAGAGCGTACCAAAGAAATTGGAATCAGAAGAGCGTTAGGAGCAAAACCATGGGAAATACAAACTCAAATTATTTTAGAGTCAGTAGTATTATCAATGTTTGCAGGTATCCTTGGAATCATTGGTGGAGGGTTAACTCTCTTTTTGGTCAACATGGGGATGAAAAATATGGGCGATGATGCGTTTTTACTAAACTCATCAGTAGACATCACAACCATACTATATGCATTATTTACCTTGGTATTTTTAGGAACGCTAATAGGGTTGATTCCAGCAACTAGAGCAGTAAAAATAAAACCAATTGAAGCATTAAGAGACGAGTAACAAAAATTAAAAAAGAATAAAAACTAATCAATTAATATTAATTAAAAAGTAAGATGAAAAAAACAATCATATTTTCAATTATTGCACTCGCATTTATTGCAGTCATTTTATACTTTGTAAAGAGTAATAAGCAAACCGTTGAATTATTTGAAACTGAAACAACTTTTAAAGCTACAATTGTTGACAAGACAGTAGCAACGGGTAAAGTACAACCTTTAGAAGAAGTTGAAATTAAACCTCAGATTTCTGGTATTATTGATAAGATATATTTAGAAGAAGGTGCTATTGTTGCTAAAGGAGATTTAATTGCAACTGTAAGAATTATACCTAATGAACAAGCATTGGCTGGTGCAAGAGGTAGACTTAGTAATTTACAATTAGATGTTGATAATGCTAAAATTTTATATGACAGAAATAGAGCTTTATATAATAAAGGAGTAGTTGCAAAACAAGTTTTCGAGAGTAATGAATTGGCTTATAATCAAGCAAAGCAAAACTTAAAGAATGCTCAAGATGATTATGAAATCATCAGAAAAGGATCTACAGGTAGTTCTGGTAAAACAGCAAGAACAAATATTAGAGCGACTACCTCAGGAATGATTTTAGAGATTCCGGTAAAAGAAGGATATCAAGTAATAGAGAGTAATAATTTTAATGCAGGTACAACCATTGCTTCAATTGCTGATATGAGTAAGATGATATTTGAAGGGCAAGTTGATGAAGCTGACGTTGGTATGTTAGAAAAGGATTCTGAAATTATGGTAACTTTAGGAGCAATTGATGAAAAAAAATTCCCAGCATTATTAACTTTTATAGCGCCAAAAGGAACAGAAGTTCAAGGAGCTGTACAGTTTAAAATTAAAGCTGATGTAAGTTTGGACGACGATTATTTTGTGAGAGCAGGATATAGTGCCAATGCTGAAATAGTTTTAGAGCAAAGAGATAGTGTAATGTCTATTAGAGAAGCCATTTTACAGTTTGACAAAGAAACTGAAGCGCCTTATGTTGAGGTTAAAATAGGTGATAATGAATTTGAAAAAAGAGACATCGAAATAGGATTATCTGACGGAGTTAATGTAGAGGTGCTTTCTGGAATTACTGATGAAGATGAATTAAAAATATGGAATAAAGCAGATAAGGGTACATTGAATAATAACAATAATTAACAGCATACTAATTGAAATTAATATTTCTTATAAATATTGATTTTAGTTAGTAGTAAAAACCCCCTAAATTTTTATTTAGGGGGTTTTGAAATTTATACTGCTCTCACGAGGAGAGAGTGATGAACGACGTGGCGACCTCAAGAATAGTAGTTACTCATCTCATGAGATTGCCACACCCCAATCGTTTCACTTTTGGCGTTCGCAAAGACGTTAAATAAACTGCTTAGCAATCTTATCAGCTTTTTTAGATTCTGAATAATCATAAAAGCCTTCTCCAGATTTTACACCTAATTTTCCATCAGCAACCATATCAACTAACAACTTGCAAGGTTTGTATTTTTCATTTTTAAATCCGTCATACATAACATTCAGGATAGATAGACAAACATCCAATCCAATAAAATCAGCTAATTGTAAAGGACCTAATGGGTGTGCCATTCCTAATTTCATCACCGTATCAATTTCATAAACACCCGCAACACCATCTTGTAAAGTCTCGATAGATTCATTTAACATAGGCATTAAAATTCTGTTGGCAACAAACCCAGGGGCATCATTAACCTCTACCGGAATTTTGCCTAGTTCTTTAGATAATTCCATAATGGTCTCAGTAATGGCATCGCTAGTTTCTTTACCGCGAATCACCTCTACCAATTTCATAATTGGTACAGGGTTCATAAAATGCATCCCTATAACTTGTTCTGGTCTTTGAGTAACCGCAGCTATTTCGGTAATAGAAATAGAGGAGGTGTTACTTGCCAAAATTGTGTGTTTCGGGCAGACAGAATCCAACTCTTTAAAGATTCCTAATTTTAACATTTTATTTTCCGTGGCAGCCTCCACAACTAAATCAACATCTGTCACAGCACCTTTTATTGATGTACTTGTTTGGATATTTGCCAAGGTGTTATTTTTATCATCTTCTGATATTCTTTTTTTGGCTAACAATCTGTCTAAATTTTTAGATATGGTTGCTAAAGCTCTTTGAAGAGCATCTTCAGAGATGTCTATCAGCTTAACTTGAAACCCTTTTTGAGCAAAAGTATGTGCTATTCCGTTGCCCATTGTTCCTGAGCCTATTACTGCTATTTTATTCATTTATATTTTATTAAAAACAATTTATAATTTGATGTGCTACTCTCAAGGCATTTGTTCCATCACCTAAAGTAACAACTGGTCTAGTGTCATTTTCTATAGCATCTGCAAAAGTTTCTAGCTCATCTAGGATTGCGTTGTTTGATTCTATAGATGGGTTCTCGAAATAGATTTGTTTTTTAACACCCTCAGCATTTTGTAAAATCATTGCAAACTCATCTGGATTTTCAGGGACATCCTTCATTTTTACTACTTCACTTTTCTTTTCTAAGAAATCAACTGAGATATATGCATCTTTTTGAAAGAAGCGTGTTTTACGCATGTTTTTTAAAGAAATTCTGCTAGCAGTTAGATTTGCAACACATCCATTTTCAAATTCAATTCTAGCATTGGCAATATCTGGAGTATCAGAAATAACAGAAACTCCACTTGCATGTACACTCTTTACATCTGATTTTACAACGCTCAAAATAATATCAATATCATGAATCATTAAATCTAGTACTACAGGAACATCCGTCCCTCTTGGGTTGAATTCTGCCAAACGATGACACTCAATAAACATAGGTGTGTCAATCGTGTCTCTTGCTGCCGTAAATGCAGGATTGAATCGTTCTACATGACCCACTTGCCCTTTAACCTTATGCTGACTTACAAGAGTTCTAATAGCTTCAGCCTCTTCTAAAGTATTGGTAATTGGTTTTTCTACAAAAATGTGCTTGCCTGCATTAATTGCTTCTTTGGCGCAATCGAAATGAGACAGCGTAGGTGTAACAATATCGATAACATCAACAGCATCAATCAAATCAGAAACCGAATTAAAAGCAGCATAACCAAATTCTTTTGACACTTTTTTTGCGTTTTCTGCAACAGGGTCATAAAAACCGATGAGTTCGTATTTAGAAGATTGTTGTAATAATTTCAAATGAATTTTTCCGAGGTGGCCTGCACCTAAAACTCCGACTTTGAGCATAAATTTTTCTTTTTCCAAAAGTAAGAATTTTTGTTGAGTTTTTTATTATTTTTAGGCTTTCAAATAAACCACTTTTTTTGAGAGATACAGTAAAACATCAAGGGCTTAGAAAACGATTAGTTGAGGTCTTAATATCAAAAGGTATAAAGGATAAAGCCATTTTGCAAGCAGTTAAAAAGATTCCGCGTCATTTGTTTATGGACTCTAGTTTCGAAGATTTTGCATATCAAGACAAGGCATTTCCTATTGCTGCTAACCAGACTATTTCTCAGCCCTATACGGTTGCTTTTCAAACCGAATTATTACAATTGAAAAAGGATTCTAAGGTGTTAGAAATAGGAACAGGTTCTGGATATCAAACCGCAGTTTTATTAGAATTGGGTGTTAAAGTATACTCTATAGAGCGTCAACAAGAACTGTTTAAAAAAACAAAATTATTTTTAAGTAAACTTCATTATCGTCCTAAAAGATTAATTTTTGGTGATGGCTATATTGGTTTTAAAGAACAAGCCCCTTTTGATGGAATTATTGTGACAGCAGGGGCACCATTTGTACCAAAACCTTTATTGAGTCAGTTAAAAATAGGAGGTAGGTTGGTAATTCCTGTGGGAGATGAAACACAGATTATGACACTATTTATTCGTAAATCGGAAAAAGAGTTTGAAAAACATGAATTTGGAGATTTTAAATTTGTACCGATGCTGCAAAGAAAAAACTGATATTTTTAATGAAAAATAATGAAATTATGGAAAAACAAAAAATTGCAATATTAGGCTTGGGTTATGTAGGTTTACCTTTAGCTCATGCCTTTAGTAAAAAATATGAGGTCGTCGGCTTTGATATTGCTAAAGAGCGTATTAATGAATTGAATAATGGGATTGATCGAACTTTAGAGCTAGATAAATCTCAAGTGAAAGAAGCGTTGGATAATGGAATCCTTTTTACAAATGTTGTAGATAACATTGCAGATTGCACTATTTTTATTGTTACCGTTCCAACTCCAATTGATAAATTTAAACGCCCAGATTTAACACCGCTTTTAAGGGCCAGCGAAACCATAGGTAAAGTTCTTAAAAGAGAGGATATCGTTATTTATGAATCTACAGTGTACCCTGGTGCTACAGAAGAAGTTTGCGTACCAATTTTAGAAAAATATTCGGGATTAAAATTTAATGAAAATTTTTATTGTGGGTACTCACCAGAAAGAATAAACCCCGGAGACAAAGAGCATACAGTTACAAAAATATTAAAAGTTACTGCAGGTTCAACACCTGAGATAGGTAAAAAAGTCGATGACCTATATTCTAGTATTATAACTGCCGGAACCCATATGGCTCCAAGTATAAAAGTGGCAGAGGCTGCAAAAGTAATTGAAAATTCTCAGCGAGATGTAAATATTGCTTTTGTAAATGAATTGGCAATTATTTTTAACAAATTAGGCATTGACACACAAGATGTTTTGGAGGCTGCAGGAACTAAATGGAATTTTTTACCATTTAAACCCGGGCTTGTTGGGGGGCACTGTATAGGAGTAGATCCTTATTATTTAACCCACAAGGCAAAAGAAATAGGATATAACCCAGAAATTATATTAGCTGGAAGGAGGCTAAATGATAACATTGGTATTTATGTAGCAAACCAAGTGGTAAAACTAATGGTTAATAAAGGGCAAAAAATTGAGGGTTCAAAAGTACTTGTCCTTGGAATTACGTTTAAAGAAAATTGTCCTGATATTAGAAATACGAGGGTTATAGATGTAATTAGAGAGCTTAAAGAATTTGGAACTATTGTAGATGTTTATGATCCTTGGGCAGACGAGGATGAAGTTAAAGCAGAATATAATATTCCGTTAAAAGATAAAATAGATATAAAAAATTACGATGCGGTTGTTTTAGCTGTAGCACATAAAGAATTTAATACTCTCAGCATAAAAGCATCAAATAATTTGGTTGTTTACGATATTAAGTCCATACTAGATAAACAATTTATTGATGGACGATTATAATTCTTGTTTTCTTCACTTTTTGTTTTGTAGCGTGATGCAGAATTGAACTGCAGACCTCCGGGTTATGAATCCGACGCTCTAACCAACTGAGCTACCACGCCTTTTGCGGGTGCAAATATAAAATAAATTTAACTTGTAGCAATCAATACTTTTGAAAAATTTTGTGCTAAAATCAAATTTTTTTAAAATCAAATAAAAGCATATATTGTGCGACAAATACTACTATTATGTCCAATAAAATTAAGTTTGAAATTGAGTTTCCCATACATGCATCGCCTCAGATGTTATATCAATATTTTGGTTCAGCATCAGGATTGTCAGAGTGGTTTGCAGATAATGTAAACTCTAGAGGAGAGGTTTTTACTTTTATTTGGGATGGCTCTGAAGAACAAGCGAAATTGATTTCTAAAAAGCGAGATGTAAAGATTCGATTAAAATGGTTAGAGAGCGAAGATGATGAATCTTATTTTGAGTTTAGAACTCAAGTTGATGCTCTTACAAATGATGTTTCTTTAATTGTTACAGACTTTGCTGAAGAGGATGAGGTAGAAGAATCAAAGATGTTTTGGGAGAATCAAATTGGCGAATTAAAACACATAATCGGCGCATAATACATAATTTATAAAATTCAAATGAAGCCCTGATATTTCAGGGCTTTTTTAATTACTTTTGCTTTTCAATTTCTATTCATGATAAATTTTAATGGAGACTTAATTTCAAATGACCAACCGATTTTTACAATTTCAAATCGTGCATTTAATTATGGTGATGGTATTTTTGAAACACTAAAAATAGTTGACTATAAGATTGTTTTTTTTGAAGATCATTATTTTAGATTAATGGCTTCAATGCGAATGTTGCGTATGGAAATCCCATCATATTTTACCTTAGAGTTTTTAAAAGGCGAAATTGAAAAAACTGTAGCAGCCAGTAATATTAGTGAGAATGTACGTATTCGAGTTTCAGTTTTTAGAAAAGATGGAGGGTTTTATAACCCCAATTCTAATGAAGTAGATTATGTAATTGTTGCTCAAAAACTTTTTATATTAAATAGAGAATATTATAAAGTAGATTTATTTAAAGATTATTATCTCAACTCTGGATTATTATCAACTATAAAAACTACAAACAGAATGTTAAATGTTGTAGCTAGTATTTATGCGGATGAAAATGACTTGGATACCTGTTTACTAATCAACGAAAAGAAATACATTGTTGAAGCTATTCACGGTAATATTTTTTTGGTTTTTGGCAATACATTGATTACACCAGCAATAACTGAAGGGTGTATTAAAGGGATAGTAAGAAAAAAAATAATTCAAATTACACAGAAACACCCTGAATTAATAATTGAAGAAAGAGAGGTTTCGCCGTTTGAGATAATTAAAGCAGATGAACTTTTTATCACCAATAGTATTATTGATATTCAAGCTGTAAGTCAATATCGCAAAAAAAAGTTTGCTAATACAATAGCAAACAAAATAAGTGAATTATTAAAAAATGAATACCCCTAGTTTAATGAAGGGTTCTTAGGAGCATTGGCCCAAATTTGATATTCACCACCCAGCTCCATTAGTTTATTTTTCCATATAGAGGCATTGGTTGTCAAAATATTTGTATAACTGTTTTCCGTAACTAACCACGAATCTTCAGTTAATTCTTCATCTAATTGATTAGCTTCCCAACCTGAATAACCTAAAAAAAAGCGAATATCCTTTGACGTAATTTTTTTAGTAACTAGCAATTTTGAAACAGAATCAAAATTACCTCCCCAAAAGATGCCATCAGCAATTTTAACACTGTTCGGAATTAAATCTGGAATATTATGAATAAAATAAAGATTGTCTTTAGAAACCGGGCCACCATTATAAACAGGGAAGTCACATTCAATATCAGGAACTAAATCGCTAATAATATAGCTCATTGGCTTGTTCATGATAAAACCAATTGACCCTGTTTTGTTGTGTTCGGTCAATAAAACCACAGATCTATTAAACGAACGATCGTTTAAAATAGAAGGTTCGGCAATTAAGAGTCTGCCTTTGTGTGGTTGTAATTCAATCATTTGTGTGACTTTCGTGAATAAATGTAGGAAAATATTTTGAATAAAAAAACCTCCTTTAAAAAAAGAAGGTTTTTAGAAAAAATAAGTTTAGTTCTTATCTTATTAGTTTACAGCACTACTAAGTCCTGCACCAGCTTTAAATTTAACTACATTTTTAGCTGCAATTTGAATAGTTGCTCCAGTTTGTGGGTTTCTTCCAGTTCTAGCTGCTCTATTAGAAACTGACCAAGTTCCCCATCCTACTAATGATACTTTTCCGCCTCCTTGAAGAGCTTTAGTAACATTACCAGTTAATGAATCTAATGCTGCTTTTGCAGCTGCTTTTGTAATTCCAGCGTCAGCTGCCATTGCGTCGATTAAATCAGATTTGTTCATAATTTTAAATTTAAATTTTTTGGTTAAACATTAATTTGCTACGTAGTAGCCTAACAAATATAGTAGGTATAAGGGTTTGTGCAAGTTTTATGCAAAAAAAATAGGTGTTTTGTTAATAAATGAAGGGTAATTGTTAATAACCACAGTCAAAACTATAGTTAAAATTACAAACCTATAGTAAATAAGGGGTTCAGCGCATTTTTGCGTTAGATGAAAATGTATAGCCATTGAGTAAACTTTTGGCATCCATTTTACGTTTACCAGCGAGTTTTAAAGTACCTATATTAAGGTATCCATTGTTAACAGCTATTTTAATTTCATTTTTGCTTGTAATTATTGTTCCCACATCTAATGTGTGTTGATCAACCTCTTTAGCAACATCGTAAATTTTTACATTAATAAGTTCATCTCCATTCTCTAATTCTGACCAAGCAGCAGGATAAGGATTTAAACCACGTATTTTATTATATATATTAAGGAGTGCATCTGACCAATCTACTTTGCAAGTATCAGTAAATAATTTTGGAGCAGATTTTTCTTCTTTCTGTGGTTGTTTTGAAGTTGTAACTTTTCCTGTAGCAATTAATTGAACAGTTTTATTTACAAGATTAGACCCTAGATGCATGAGTTTGTCGTGGAGCTCACCAACCGTTTCATTATCAGTAATCGCAACTTCTGATTGCAAAATGATTTCACCAGTATCAATTTTATCGTCAATAAAGAAAGTAGTAACCCCCGTTTTTGTTTCTCCGTTTATGATTGCCCAATTTATTGGAGCTGCCCCACGATAATCTGGCAATAAAGATGCGTGTAAATTAAAGGTGCCATATTCTGGCATTTTCCAAACGGCTGCTGGTAACATTCTAAAAGCTACAACCACTTGTAAATTAGCATTTAATTCTTTAAGGTCTGATAAGAACTCGATGTCTTTAAGGTTTCTAGGTTGTAATATTGTTAACTCATTTTCAGCAGCAAATTTCTTAACCGCAGATTGATTAATTTTGCGGCCTCTACCAGCAGGTTTGTCTGGAGCGGTTATTACACCTACAACATTAAAATTACTCGCTATCAGTCCTTTTAAAATGCAAACAGCGAAGTCTGGGGTGCCCATAAAAACAATCCGTAAATCTCTCATTAAGTTATTTCAATGTATATTTATTATGCGAAGTTACGGCTAAAATATTTTTTTCTAAAAGTATTTCTATGCAAAATAATACAGTCTTTTCTGATGCTTCTATTTGCGATGAGATTTCTTTAGATGAAAGTGATTTGTAATTTTTCAAAAGCATTAAGATCTCTTTTGAAATTTCCTCTTTGTTTGTTTTCTTTTTTTGATTTTTCTTAGAAAGACATACATCACAAATTCCGCAATCAGCTATATCTTGCTCACCAAAATAGGTGAGGAGTTGTTTACTACGACATATAGTATCCGTTTCTATAAAGTCAATCAAAGCTTCCATTTTTGCTACCTTCTGATTGTTTCTTTGACTAATATTCTTAGACCTTACATTGATAGTTCTATCATCTTCTCTTTGGACTAAAAATTGAATTTGAGTATTATTATTTGCATTGTAAAACTGTATGATTTCATCATGATGTAATTGCTTTAGTTGATTTATTAAGGCAGAACTTGATATGCTTAAAACCTTTGCTAGATAAGCTACATTGATAGTTTTAGGACTTTCAAAAATTCCACCATAAGTTCTTAATAGTAATTTTATTAAGTTATTTTTCGATTGATTTGATTCGCAATAATCAAAAATAGCTTGGTTAGATATTTTAAATCGAACTGTTGATTTTCTGTGGATATTATCATCAATTATTAAAATGCTTTCTTGCTCTAATATTTTGAGCGCATTAAAAGTAACAACGATAGGTGTTTTATATATATCGCAAAACTCGGGTAAATTAAATCCATATTTTTTTTCTGAAATTTCACCATAAGCAATTTGAAAATGTTGATTCAAATTAAAATATACTTGCTTTATAAAATCAATAGAAGGCAAGTTTTTTTGTAAACGTGTTTTGGTATTTAAAATGTCAGTTTTATTCTTTAAAACTATCGAGAATGATTTTTTTCCATCTCTGCCACCACGACCTGCTTCTTGTAAATAGTTCTCTACACTTTGAGGCAAATTATAATGAATTATTGAGCGAACATCTGACTTGTCTATACCCATTCCAAATGCATTAGTCGCAACAATAATTGGCGTTTTCTCTGACAGCCAATCTTCATAATGTTGTGATTTTGCATCATGTTTCATGCCTCCATGATAAAAATTTGTTGTGTAGCCTAGATGATTTAATTGTGCAGATATTTCAACTGTAGACCTTCTACTATCTGTGTAAATTATTTTAGATCCCTTTACTTTTTTTAAAACCTGTTCTACCTTAAACAGTTTGTCCTCTACTTCAAAAATTTGGTAAGCTAAGTTTTCTCTTAAAAATGATTTTTTAAAAATTTTGGGATTATCTAAGCCTAGATTTTCAACAATATCTTGAGTTACTTTTTCAGTAGCAGATGCAGTTAACGCAATCATAGGTACCTGAGGGAAGAATTCTCGTAGGATACTAATGTTTAGGTAAGAAGGTCTAAAATCATGCCCCCATTCTGATATGCAATGCGCTTCGTCAATGGCAACTAATTGTACATTGAGTTGTTTAATTTTTTGCTGAATTAGTTCTGATTGTAACTTTTCTGGCGATAGGTATAAGAATTTATAATTTCCGAACTGAAGATTATCAAAAGCAATAATTACTTCGTCTGGAGTTAATTTTGAAGTAAGCGCAATTGCTTTGATATTTCTATTGTTCAAGTTTTTAACCTGATCATTCATCAATGCAATAAGAGGAGAAACTACAATACAAACACCATCATTTACCAATGTTGGGATTTGAAAACAAATTGATTTACCACCTCCCGTTGGCAATAACGCTAGTGTGTCAGTGCCATTTAAAACACTCGAAATAATTTCTTCTTGAGGATATCGAAATTCATCATAACCCCAATATTTTTTAAGTATTTCAATTGGAGCCTCCATTAAATTATATAGAATTTAAAATAAATTCTGTGCGTTCAGTAATTGAACCATGTGGCACTTCGGTAATTTGATAACCTAAGTCAACATAAGCTTTTTTAATATGAAAATAGATTTCTAATGATTGCTCATAGGTTTCATAACGCTCGTTATCAGAAGTATAAATTTCTTCCCAGGGTGGCATAAGAAATACTTGAGAGTATCTGTATGAATCACTTTTATCAAAATATTTTGGAGGATATTCTGTTTTTAAATAATCCATATAAGAATGTACATCAGGAATACCTCTATCAAAAAATATAAGTTCATCCTCAGACTTGTCTGCATCCAAAAATTGATTTACACGCCCTTCTAAGAGTAATTCGCTAAATAATAAAGGCTGCGTTAAAAATAGCTGCTCAACACCATCTTTACGAGCTTGTAGAGTTACTTGTCTCGAAATTTCGGTTTTACAGATATATGATCTTTTTATAAGCTCGTTGATCACCATTGTTTTTCCGGTTCCTGGTCCTCCAGTTATCACTATTTTTTTCTGCATACTACAAAAATAAGATATTCTAAATTGATTGTTCAATTTTTAAAATTGAGCAAATATAACTGTATTTTTGTCGTTCTTAATATTAAAATTCTGAAAGAAATAAACAGTAACTATGGATGATAAAAATGAGCAATACAAAGGGTTAAAAGAGAAGTTAGATGAATCTACTACTTTCCCTGCCAAGTATCTATACAAATTTATT
>JAQRMW010000126.1 GCA_028599075.1 Urechidicola sp.
TGATTAATAATCTTATTTGATTAAAAGAGAAACACAGCAACTTGGCTAATCAATATTTTGTATTTTTAGCATATAATTAACGTTGAGATATTTCAACAGCTAAAAAGTAACTATTATGGGCAGTAAATTCTTTGGTAATAAATCTGAGCAACAAACTAATAAAAAAGGGAAAGCTAAGGCTGGAAAAAGCAATAGTAATGTAAATAAATCAGCAAGTGTTAAAAAGAGTGGAAGGGGGAAATAAAAAAAGTAACATTTAAAACGTTGCTTTCTTATATAGGTGGAGAAGATGGGACTTCCTTCGACTACGCTCAGGATAAACTTCTCGCCCATTTCTCTGTGGAGAAGATGGGACTCGAACCCACGACCTCTACACTGCCAGTGTAGCGCTCTAGCCAGCTGAGCTACATCCCCGAAAAAGACTTATGACCGCTTCGCTTTTAGACAAAAGACATAAGACTTTATTTATCTCTGTTCTAATATCTGTAATACTCTGGCTTATAAGGCCCTTCAACATTTACGCTGATATAATCTGCTTGGTCTTTACGTAACTCTGTCAACTCTACTCCAATTTTTGCTAAATGTAATTTCGCTACTTTTTCATCTAAATGTTTTGGCAACATATACACTTCGTTCTTATACCTTTCTGGGTGTAACCACAATTCTAATTGCGCTAAGGTTTGGTTTGTAAATGAGTTAGACATTACAAAACTAGGATGACCAGTAGCGCATCCTAGATTTACCAAACGTCCTTCTGCTAGCAATAAAATATCTTTTCCATCAATAGTATATTTATCAACCTGAGGTTTGATCTCTACTTTCGTAGTACCGTGATTATCATTCAACCATGCAACATCAATTTCATTATCAAAATGACCAATATTACAAACAATGGTCTTGTCTTTCATCGCCTCAAAATGTCTTCCTTGAACGATATCTTTATTTCCTGTTGTAGTAATAACAACATCTGCAACACCTACAACAGATTCTAATCTTTTAACTTCAAATCCATCCATAGCAGCTTGCAATGCACAAATTGGGTCAATCTCGGTTACTGTTACGATAGCACCAGTTCCTTTAAAAGAAGCTGCGGTACCTTTACCAACATCACCATAACCACAAACAACAACACGCTTACCAGCTAACATAATATCTGTAGCTCTACGGATAGCATCTACTGCAGATTCTCTACATCCATACTTATTATCAAACTTAGATTTAGTAACAGAATCATTAACATTGATTGCTGGCATTGGCAAGGTTCCATTTTCCATACGCTCATATAAACGATGAACACCTGTTGTAGTTTCTTCTGATAATCCTTTAACTCCTGAAACCAATTCTGGGTATTTATCTAATACCATATTAGTCAAGTCTCCACCATCATCTAAAATCAAATTCAATGGTTTTTTATCTTCACCAAAGAATAATGTTTGTTCTATACACCAATCAAATTCTTCTTCACTCAAACCTTTCCAAGCATATACAGACACACCTCTTTCGGCAACCGCAGCTGCAGCTTGATCTTGCGTTGAGAAAATATTACAAGAACTCCAAGTTACCTCTGCACCCAAAGCTACCAAGGTCTCAATTAACACAGCTGTTTGGATTGTCATGTGCAAACATCCGGCAATTCTTGCTCCTTTTAATGGTTGTGAATCTCCGTATTCTTCTCTTAAACTCATTAATCCTGGCATTTCTGCTTCGGCCAATTCAATTTCTTTTCGTCCCCAATCTGCTAGACTGATATCCTTTACTTTAAATTTTGTGTATGTTGATGCTTCTGTGCTCATAATTGTATATTTTTGAGGTGCAAAATTACGAATTAAAGTACGAAGTACAAAGTAAGAAATACGAAGTAAAAATGCCATTATACAAAACGATTCAAGCTAATAGCCGCACCTCTATTTTTATTTGGAAAATTGAGGAATCGTTTGATGATTTATTCCATAATATTTATTTGAATGATAGAAGTAATTCTAGAATTTCTAAAATGAAGTCTGAAATGCACCAATGTGGGTTTTTAAGTGTCCGGTATTTATTAAAAGAGGCGGGTTATACTGATGACGATTTGTTTTATACCGAAGATGGTAAGCCGCATTTAAAAAATGGCAAGCGAGTTTCAATCACCCATTCTTATACTTTTGCAGCGATTATTATTAGCGACACGCAAGTTGGAATTGACATGGAAAAAAACCGTGAAAAGATTCAGCGTATTGCTCATAAATTTGTAGATACAGAAAGTAAATTTTTAGACGAAAATAATTTAATTCAACACTTAACTATGATTTGGGGTGCAAAAGAAAGCTTGTTTAAAATTCATCCAGATGGTGGATTATTATTTAAGCAGCACTTACCTATTGAGCCTTTTCAAACAACAGATAAAAAAACTAAAGGATGGATAAAAAAGGATATTTTTTACGAAAATTTTGATATTCATTTTCAACAAATAGAGGACTTTACTTTGGTCTATGCTATGAACTAACCTCTCGACTCCGCTCGAGGTGACAGCAATTAAACTTGAAAAAAAACATTCTTCAACATATCATTAACTCCAAAGAAAAAGGTCAAAAATTATTGGCTGTTTTGTTAGATCCTGATAAATTAACTATTTCAGATTTACCAAATACAGCGGTCAAAATAAATTCTAATAATGTTGATTTTATCTTTGTTGGGGGTAGTACGGTTGATTTAGGAATTACTGATACTATCGTAAGTGAACTTAAAAAATTAACAACTGTACCAATCATTCTTTTTCCGGGCGATTATTTACATCTCACCAATAAGGCTGATGTCGTTTTATTTTTATCATTACTCTCTGGAAGGAATCCAGAGTATTTAATTGAGCAACAAATAAAATCGGTAGATTTTTTAAAAAACTCTAATTTAGAAATCATACCAACTGCCTATATTTTAATTGATGGTGGTATAGAAACTTCGGTACAAAGGGTGAGTAAAACAATTCCAATTTCTCAAGCTAATATTGATAAAATTGTAAGCACTTCTATTGCAGCAGCATATATGGGCAAACAAATCATTTACCTAGAAGCTGGTAGCGGAGCCACAGTGCCTGTGGGCGCAAATATTATTAAGAGAGTGAGTAATAATGTTAGAGTGCCTATAATTGTAGGTGGAGGTATCAGAACTAAAACTCAATTAGAAAACGCATATAACAGCGGTGCAGACTTAATTGTTATCGGAACTGCTTTTGAAGAAAATAATGAAATATTAAATAAACTAATATAAAAATAATACCTCCAAGGTTTTCGAAACCTTGCAGGAGAAATATTACTAAATGAACCAAGTAATCGACTTCTTTTTAGAGCCATATCAAACTGCAACAACACTAAATATTGTTCTAGAATTTACCGCTGCCTTTTTAGGAGTGTTAAGTGTTTTCTATGCTAAAAAGGAAAATATTTTAGTTTTTCCTACTGGGATTATAAGTACAGGAATTTATGTTTATTTATTATCACAATGGAATCTCTATGGAGATTTAATCATAAATATTTATTATACAATTATGAGTTTGTATGGTTGGTATATGTGGAGTAGAATAAGCCCATCCCTACCCCTTCCCAAAGGAAAGGGAACAAGCAAAGAAAAAGAATTGGCAAAAGAGCATATTGCTATTTCAAGAACGACTAAAAAGGATAAATTCAAAGCATTTGGCATCTTTTTATTTACATCTGTTTTTGTAATTGTAGTGTATCGCTTTTATAATGTAATGCCAAATGAATTGAATTTTAGCGAAAGTATTAATGATGCAATTACAAAATTAAGTTCTGGAAATTTAGTTGAATTTAGAAAAGGAACTCCTTATTTAGATACCTTTACAACGGGAGTCTTTTTTGCCGCAATGTGGTTGATGGCAAATAAAAAAATAGAAAACTGGACCCTTTGGATTGCAGGTAATATTGTATCCATACCTTTGTATTTTGTAAAAGGATATGGCTTTACAGGAATTCAATATAGTATATTTTTAATTTTAGCAATATTTGGTTATATCGCATGGAAGAAAAACTTAGACAACAAAAAGCAAACATTATAAAGGTCGTTTTATTCGGCCCAGAATCTACAGGAAAAACAACGCTCTCTTATCAATTAGCGGTACATTACAATACCGTTTGGGCACCTGAATTTGCACGACAGTATTTACAAAAAATATGGAATAATGAAAGGAGGACATGTCAAAACTCTGACTTAGTTCCGATTGCTATTGGGCAAATGGAAATAGAAAATAGATTGTCTAAAAAAGCTGACCGCATCCTAATTTGTGATACTGATTTATTAGAAACTAAAGTTTATTCAGAAAGTTATTATGGTGGATTTGTAGATCCAAACCTTGATAAATACGCTGTTAAAAACACCTATGATTTGTACTTTCTTACTTATATCGACACACCATGGGAAGCTGATGATTTAAGAGATAGACCTAATGAACGGCAAGAAATGTTTGATACATTTGAAAATGCATTACAAAAGTACAACAGACCTTACATCATCCTTAAAGGGAATAAAAAAGAGCGTTTAAAAACCGCTGTAAACGCTATAGATAAATTACTTTCAGAGCGTATGAATTTAGACCGTTTTTCTGAGTCATTGCGAACGTAGTGTGGCAATCTCATCAATGATAACCTAAAAATGAATTCAGAATCTATCATAAAAGAACTAACATTTAAGGCAACAAGAAGTAGTGGTGCTGGAGGACAGCATGTAAATAAAGTTTCTTCTAAAATTGTTTTGTTTTTTGATGTTTACAATTCTGAAAGTTTGTCTGATGATGAAAAAGAAATTCTTTTAAAAAATCTCCAAACAAAACTCACCAAAGAAAATATACTTATTCTTAATTGCGACGAAAGTCGAAGTCAACATAAAAATAAAGAAATCGTAATTACTCGTTTTCTTAAAGTTATTACTGAAGGATTAAGAGTTCAAAAACCTAGAAGAGCAACTAAGATTCCAAGATCTGTTATTAGAAAAAGATTGGAGTCAAAGAAAAAGCAAGCCTTTAAAAAAGCAACACGTAAAAAACCTGATGTGGAATAACAAAGCTTAAAAAAATCAAAAAAATGAGATTTCTCACTTTAGCCTGTCTTGAGCGACAGTCGAAAGGTTCGAAATGATAAAACCTTTAATTCTTAACTTTTAATTATTCATTCTAAATTAAAACTTACCGCTTTGTCTGTGTCATGGTATCTGCAACAACAATAATATAATCAGCAATTTCTACCTTTTCCTCTTTGGTCATTTCCTCCCATTCTGACTCCAAAACTGTTGTAATTGACTTGATGGTTAATCCTGGTTGAATCTTATTAATCCACCAAATAATTCCTTGTGTATTATTAGAGTGGTATGATCCATTAAAATGAAAATACAAATCTCCTTTATTAAAATTCTTTACAGAAAAATGTGCCATGGTTGCATCTTTTGCCGCCTGTGCAGTTTGTATGTTTAACATGTTTGGTGGCACGTGCCCACCCATCATATCAGCCATTTCTGCATATGCCTTTACGGTTGGGTCAAAATACTTTTCTAAATCTGGACCAATCAAAGTCAATGCTTCAGGAGATAATTCTTTTAAAGCATCCATTCCTTTTTTGTTAATCATCGATGCATATCGCCGTGGAATGTTAGAGGCTATAAATCGTAAGTTATTCTCTTTTGCAAACTCAACTAATGGCTTGTAATCTGTTTGGTA
>JAQRMW010000127.1 GCA_028599075.1 Urechidicola sp.
AATTTTTTAATCCAAAAGCCATTATCATAATTACACCTACATGCTTATATAAATAATAATCACATAAAACTGAGAGAAATTAAATAATCTTACTTTAAGTAATGATGGAACCTCAATGATAACCGATTTTTTCATCAACTACTTTCCTTTATACAACAAGTTTAGAGCAGTATCATCAATACAAGTAATTGCAGAAGTTGCAATTCCGTTATTAGGGATTTTAGGGTTAAAAGAATTACTATCTGCCGATGTTTCTAAAGAAACTAAATTAAAAGCATTGAAGCTTACAACAATCATTGTAGGTGGATTTGCATTGTTATTTACATTGTTAGGATCAGAATTATTTAGCTTTATTACGCCTGTTGATATTCAGATTGATGAGCAAATAGACGGGTTTTTAGATGCGATTGTAGCAGACAGACAAACCTTATTTTTTGATGACAGTTTACGAACGCTCATTTTAATTTCAATTCTGGCAGCAGGCTTATGGTTGTTTTTAAAAGAGAAAATAAATCAGACAGTTTTAATAATTGGCTTTGCAGTTTTGTTGCTATTCGATTTGGTGAATGTAGATAGACGCTATGTTAATGACGATTATTTTACTTCTGCAAGAAAAGTAAGTAGACCTTTTAAAGCAACAGCAATCGATAAAGAAATACTAAAAGATAAAGGGCATTATCGTGTTGCTAATTTCAATAAAGGGTTGATGGCAGATGGCTCAACATCTTACTTCCATAATTCAATAGGTGGATATAGCGCGGTAAAACCAAGACGTTATCAAGAGTTATATGATTTTCATATTTCTAAAGGAAATATGGAAGTAATAAATATGCTAAACACAAAATACATTATTGGAGCTGATGAAAACCGTCAACCAAAATTAGATGTAAATACAAATGCAAATGGCAATGCTTGGTTTGTTCAAAATTTTAAATTTGTTAATTCAGCTGATGAAGAGATTAAAGCATTGGATAGTATTAATACTAAAACGACAGCTATTTTTAATAGTTATGAATTTAGAATTTCTTTTAAGCCCGATGATGGACCACAAAATTATTTAGTAGATTCTCTAGCGTCAATTAACATAATAGAATATAAAACAAACTATTTTAAGTATGATTCTAATAATTCAAATAATGGTTTTGCTGTCTTTTCTGAAATGCATTATGCTGATGGGTGGAATGCTTATATCGATAATCAAATGATAATACCTAGAAACTTGTTTAGAGTAAATTATGTGTTAAGAGGAATTGTTGTGCCTGCCGGAAAACATACTATCGAATTCAAGTTTGAACCATCAGTAATAAAAACAGGAAGCACTATTAGCCTAATTTCATACGGACTATTATTGTTATTACCGATAGGTTGGTTTTTAATTGAAAAGAAGAAAAATGTATCATAAACTCCCGTCAAAGCGTTACGCGCACACCTTAGAATTTTTGCAATCGGTATTGCCAGCTCCGGCAACTATTTTAGATTTGGGGGTGCGGAATCCGTTTAGTGAAATTATGGAGAAGCACGGTTATACAGTTATCAATACCGAAGGTGAAGATTTAGATGTATTGCCAGAGATTGTAAAGAAACACCAAGTTGATGCAGTTACAGCTTTTGAAATTTTTGAGCATTTAATTGCTCCATTCAATGTCTTAAGAGAAATTGAATCAACAAAAATAATTGCTACCATTCCGTTAAACTTATGGTTTGCAAAAGCATATCAATCAAAAACAGATGAGTGGGACAGACATTACCATGAATTTGAAGATTGGCAATTTGATTGGCTTTTAGAAAAATCAGGTTGGGAAATTATGCAAAAAGAAAAGTGGACAAGCCCGATAAATAAAATAGGATTTAGACCAATTCTGAGAAAATTCACACCGAGATATTACGCGGTATATGCCGAAAAAAAGAAATAATTTATGCGTATAGGAATGATTTTAGATTTGCCATTTCCACCGGATCCTCGAGTGGAAAATGAAGCAGTATCTCTAATCAATGCTGGCCATGATGTGTTTTTATTCTGTTTGACCTATGATAAAAATGAGGGTAATACGATTATAAATAGAATTCAAGTTAAAAGGTACTTATCAAATAAAGTAGTATATAAATTATCTGCTTTAGCGTATACTTTTCCTTTTTATACTAAAATTATGTGCTCAAAAATCAATCACTTTTTGGTTGATAATAAAATTGAGGGAATACATATTCACGATATTCAAATTGCTGATGCTGTTTTTAAAGCGAATAAAAAATTAAGTCTGCCAACAGTTTTAGATTTACATGAAAACAGGCCTGAAATAATGAAGTATTATCAGCACCTTCAAAAATTTCCTGGAAAGCAATTGATATCAACAAAAAAGTGGAAACAAAAAGAAGAGCATTTTATTAAACAGGCTGATAGGGTAGTAGTTGTTACAAAGGAATCAAAAGAGGAACTTGTTTTACGAACTCAAAAAGAAGCTTCAAAAATTGTTGTTGTTCCAAATACTGTTAGAAAATCTTTTTATACTAACCCTGAAATT
>JAQRMW010000128.1 GCA_028599075.1 Urechidicola sp.
CCCTTTGGTATGAAACACGTTGGTTATAATAGTGTAATTGCCTCTACCAACCCCGCCTTAAGAAATAAATATAATGGTAAAGAATTTGAAGAAAGTATTGGATTGAATTTGTATGAAATGGATATGCGTTCTTATGACCCAGCAATTGCAAGATGGACTTCTATTGACCCAGTAACTCACCATTCAATGAGTACTTATACAGCTTTTGATAATAATCCAATCTATTGGGCTGACCCATCAGGAGCCATTTCTGCTAGTTCAATCATGGACGCTTTTAATAAATCTGGTGATGGTACAACTACTTGGTTTGGTGATGGAGAGGGAGGATATACTGACACCCCTCAAGAAGGGCAATCAAGAGCTGTAACTACTAGCTTTAGTATTAATCCATTAGATGGAATGGAAAGAACAACTTACAAAATTGAGTATTATCACAATGGAGGAATAAATGGTTCTGAAGCTAAATGGTATTCTGAAAATGAATATGGAAATATTTTAGTTCAAATCTCTCAAGAACTTGCTAGTGGATCTTTATCTTCAGGAAGTATTGAATGGTTTAAAGTTGTATCAAATGATGCATTGGCGATAGGTGTAATAATAAATGCTAATAGAATAAAAGTTCACAAAGAAGCTTCTGATAATTATAACAAAAGGGGGTTATTCTAACTGATGATTTAAATTCACCTGTTTTTTGGCTTACTGGTACTCTAAAGGGTAAGAAAATATTTAATCGATATAAATTTGCTTTTTGGTCTGGAGCCAAAGCTGAGGTAGCTGCCTTAAATTCTGGATATAGAGTTCTAGGAAATACAAAAGCTGCTGACAATTTAATAGATTTGATTACTAATGCTGGAATTGCATATGAAAAAGGCAACATTAACAGTGCATGGGGCCTTTGGGGTAGGTTATCTTCAACATTAGCAAGTAAAATTAACACTAAATCGGTAAAGGTTTATATTACTGAAGCTAAATTAAAAGATCCTAAAAGTATTTGGAATTTCTTTGAAAGACCAATTTTAGAAAATAGAGGAATAAATATAGAATATATTATTGTAAAATGAAGAAATCAGAGATATTTAAAAAAGTTATACCGTCTGCATCTATGCAGGAAAGAGAAAATTTTGATAATAAAATTATAATTGATTCGTTGGATGTGAATCAAAAAAATGAATTAGAAAATGAATTAATCTGTATGCTTAAAGACAGTTTTGACTATCTTATCTTACAAACTTTAGTCTATTTAAATTCTAAAAAAAGTGTTCCTGAATTATTAAAATTATTAGAAAAACAGATAAAAGATATTCATAAAATAGAGATTGCTTCAATAATCATTCAATTAGATAAATCTCAAGTTAATCTTAAAAAAATTGCTTTAAAATCATTTAACAAACTTGAGAACAACTTTGAAAAGATTCAAGCGTTTTATGGATTATCAAAATTTAAGGATGATGAATTAAATTTTGTAATAAACTCTTATGTAAATAATCCTGATCCACTTGTATCATTTCATTCAAAAAATTCCTTGAAAAAATAGAATAATAACAATTCAATACTTGTCGTAATTCTAATTCAAAATAACCAGCCTTTAATAAGGGAAATACAAACCACAATGTAACAATTGTGGTTTTTTACATTTACATATTATTAAGATAAGAACATTCGAGGTAACAAAATCAGTACAATGTTTATATGTGTTTGTAATTATGCAGAGAAAATTTAATACAAAAGTAGTAGGATTAGGTTATATACATGTGTGCTTAGTTGTTTGTACGGTCTGGTTAGGACAGCCCGTCCAGACCGCTTAAACACTTGTTAATCTATTGATTTTCAAGTGTTTTTTTTATACCAAAAAATAAGTTTGGATTTTTAATAAATCAGCTTTTCTCAATTCTAATTCTAGCATCCACAGCAATAATTTCTTTAGAGTTTCCTAAAAGTGGATTTAAATCTAATTCGACTATCTCTGGAGCGATTTCAACTAAATTAGAAATCTTAGTAATAATCTCTGCAAATTTTGTTTCATCAATTCCTTCTTGATTTCTAATTCCTTGTAAAATCTTATATGATTTTAAACCTTGAATCATTTCTGTAGCTTCTGTAAGAGCAACTGGAGCTAATGCTGAATTCACATCTTTTAATATTTCTATATAAATTCCACCTAATCCGCAAAGCACTAGATGACCGAAGTTGTCTTCTTTTTTTGCGCCAATAAATAGTTCAATTCCTTTTTTCATAGGCTGAATTAAAACCGAAGTTGCACCATCGATTTTCATTATTTTATTAAATGAATCGATTAGTTTTTTCTCGTTTGTAATATTTAAGACAATACCGCCAACATCTGATTTATGTATTGGCCCAATAACCTTCATAACAACAGGAACTCCAAGTTTTTGAACTGCCGTAATACAAGATTCTTTTGTAGAGCAAATGGATTCATTCACAATTGGAATTTGGGTAGCAAGTAAAAGTTCTTTCACTTCTTTAGGGTGTAAATACCCGTTTTCAGCATTGTCAATTATTGCTCTAATAATTTTGAAATCAGCAGAAAATTGTGTTGTGTTATTAGCAGTTGGCTTTTCGCTTTTAAGTGTTTTTGCTAAGGCATTTCCGAATAGAACTTCATCAGGGAAATTAATATTTCCTTTCGATATAAAATAATCTATTTCTTTTTCAACATTAACCACTGAAGGTAAAATAGGGAAAATCGGTTTTTTACAGTCACGCATTTTTTTGTGAAGCACATCATATACATCATATACTTCGAATAATCCTGGGCTTCCAAAAATAACAACCATTGCATCGATGTTAGAAAAATCACGTTCGCAATAATCAATAATAATTTCTAGCTGTTCGGCATTTCCTGTTGCTAAAAAATCTATGGGGTTAGAAACTGAAGAACCTAGATATAATTTTGATAGTAGTTCTTCGCTTTTAGCACCATGAATTTCAGGGACATTCAAACCGTTTTTTGATAAGGCATCAGTTAACATTACTGCAGGTCCTCCGGCATGTGTAATAATTGCAATATTTTTCCCTTTGAGTTTGGGATGCATAAAAATGGAAGCTACTGTAATCAATTCATTTCTTCCATAACATCGAATAATTCCGGCTTTTTTAAACAAAGTATCTACAGCCGCATCAGAGTTTGCTAATGCTCCTGTATGAGAGCTTGCGGCTCTACTACCTGCAGATGAGCTTCCAGCTTTTATTGCAGCTATTTTGCATCCTTTTTTAATTAATGAAGAAGCATGTTTTAATAATTTTTGTGGGTTGTCAATACTTTCAATATAAAGTAGTTTTACTTTTGAACTAGTGACACTATTATAAGTTAAATCTAGATGTTCTAATACATCTTCAACACCTATTTGAGCAGAATTGCCAACGGAATAAACACTGGCAAAAGGTAAGCCTGTTTTAATAGCAGCTTCAATAATAAATACTGCTGTGGCACCAGAGCCAGAGATAAAATCAACACCATGAGGTTTTAAAGTCGGAATTGGAGTAGTGAAAACACCCGCATAATTTTGATTAATCAATCCAATATTATTAGGGCCTAACAGAGTACCGTCAACTGCCTTTATTTCTTCAACTATTTGTTGTTCTAATTTTTTACCGTCTTCATCTTTTTCGCTATATCCGGCAGAAAAAATAATGAATCCTTTGGTGTTTTTTTGTTGTGCTAAAATTTGAACTGTCTCTAATGTAAATCTTGCTGCAATTGCTATAATAGCTAAATCTACTTTAGGAATATCAGCAATACTTTGGTAACATTTTATTCCTTGAACTTCAGTTTCATTTGGATTGACAGCAAATAAATCTCCACTAAAATTATTGTCAATTAAATTTTTGAGTACACTCCCTCCAGGGTTTTGGGTGTTGTTAGAAGCGCCAACGACAACAATACTTTTAGGATTAATTAATTTTTCGTTTAACATGTATCAAATTGTAGCAATTGCAATTTCTTTTCCTTTATTATAAGCATCAAGGTTTTTATTTACTACCCGCTCTCCTTTACGTTGAAACAGCGTTTGGATTGCATTTTTTAAACTCTCATCACTCAATGGTAGTTGAGAAGCTGCTGCTCCTAACAAAACAATATTTGTTGCTTTTGAGTTTCCTAAATCTTTAGCAATTTTTTTAGCATCAACTAAGATGGTGTTTTGATGCGATTTTATTTCTGCATAAAGATTTTCTAATTCTGGGTAATTGGTAATATTTACAAATGGATTTGCATCAGTAACCAATAAACCGCCTTTTTTTAGATAAGGCAAATAGCGTAATAATTCCATTGGCTCAACAGATATAATCATATCTGCTTTTCCTTTAGGAATTAAATCTGAATAAATTTCTTTGTCAGAGATACGAACATGTGATTGTACCGCACCGCCTCTTTGACTCATTCCATGAACTTCTGATTGTTTTATATTAAAATCGCTAGCCAATGCTGCAGTATCTAAAACTGCTGCAATGGTTAGAATCCCTTGTCCACCAACTCCTGCTAATATTATATTTGTTTTCATTTTATTGACTTAGTTTAATGAGACACTTTTGATTTTTCGCAATAAATCTTTTTTCTCTTTTGGTAATTGCACACAAGGACGCTGCGCTATAATTACAGATACCCCTGGGTGATTAATTTCATTTCTAATTAAAAAGATGTTGTTTTGAAGGTTTTTATGAAGAGGTGTGATTAAAATTAAATGATCTTCAGCAACTCCAATTCCTTTGCAAATGTCAACTATTCTACCAGATGCTGCAGAATCTTGCGCACCCGTCATAGCGATAGCAGAATTGTCAGAAATAATAACTGTAATAGGTGTATCTTCTATAACAGCTTCTAGCAAACCTGTCATGCCAGAATGGGTGAATGTAGAATCTCCGATAATCGCAATTGCCGGATGTATTCCTGCATCAGCTGCCCCTTTTGCCATAGTTATAGAAGCGCCCATATCAATAAGTGTATCTATACTTGCAAAAGGATCTAATACACCTAAGGCATAGCATCCAATATCTCCGAATACTTTTTGATCACTATTTTCTTTTCCTAAAACATTTACAGCATCAAATAAATCTCTATGAGCACACCCTACACATAATTCAGGTGGTCTTCCTGAAACAACCTCTGGGATAGACTCTGTTATTTCGACTTCGAATCCTAAAGCTTTTTTAATAGAATCTGGATTTAATTCACCAACGCGATTAACATGACCACTTAAGCGACCAATAACAGCTCTATTCTCTCCTAAGAAATCTGAAATAATTTCTTCAATAAAAGGATATCCATCTTCCAATACCAATATTTTATCACAGTTGTCAAATAAATTTTTGATTCTAGTTTTTGGAAGTGGATATTGAGATATTTTTAAAATAGGATAAGGGCATTCACCGTCTTCATAATTTTCCATTAAGTAATTGTAAGCAATCCCTGATGCTATGATTCCCATCGAAGTATCATCACCTTTAAAAAATGTATTAAAAGGGCTTTTTTCAGAACTCTCACGATTGTCTCCCTGAATATCTACTAAGTGTTGATATCTGCCACGAGCATGCATCGGAATTAACTGAAATTGTGTTTGATTAGTTGGTAATTTAATTTTGTTTTGCTCAATTCTATCACCAGTTTTAATACCAGCTCTTGAATGAGATAAACGAGTTACCAAACGAATCATTATAGGTAACCCCATATTCTCTGACAAATCAAATGCATATTTTGTTATTTCATAGCACTCTTGCTGAGTTGAAGGCTCTAAAATTGGAATCATTGCAAACCGTCCATAGTATCTAGAGTCTTGTTCGTTTTGTGATGAGTGCATTGAAGGGTCATCGGCAACAACAACAACAAGACCACCATTAATACCAGAAACAGACATATTCATAAACACATCTGCAGCTACATTTAGACCCACATGCTTCATTACGGTCATAGATCGTTTTCCTGCATATGACATTCCGAGAGCAGCTTCCATTGCTGTTTTTTCATTGACAGACCATTGCGAATGAATGTTTAACTCTTCAGCTAATTTTGATTTTTGTATATATTCGGTAATTTCTGTTGAAGGAGTTCCTGGATATGCATAAACACCAGATATTCCGGCATCAATAGCTCCTTGTGCTAAGGCTTCATTACCTAAAAGAAGTTTCTTCATAAAAGTCTAATTTGATTGTGTTTTATAATGATGTAAAATTATGAAAGTGATTTAGGCTTTAGTATGATTAAAATCATGTTCTAACCCTATACTTATTGATTAGAATAATCAACAGTAAGTTTTAAAAGCACCTTTTCATTTTTAACATAGTAGGTGTTTTTTGTTTTTGAAGAATGAAATAGTTGCAACTCTTTTATGTTAGTTGATGTTAGGAATAAGTATTTATAAATAATAGGTCTAAGAAAAGAGTAGTCATTGTCTTGTTGAATTAAAATTTTTAAAACCGATGTTTTCGGAAATTGTTTTACTTCTACAAATTCATGTTTTGAGATATGAATATACTTTTTCACTCCTTTAATTTTTTTGTAAGCTGTATAAAAATGATCGTTGATATTTCTATTTCTTAAAGCTTGTAGCAATCTCAATTTTTTTTCTAAAAGAGTTGCTTTTAATTTGCTTGCTATTTTAGTTGTATCATAAAAAAGGTGGTATTCAAAATCATACTCTTTGTTTGCCCATCTTTTTTTGTAGGTTGTATTTCCTTTAGAGAAATCAACTAGTTTAATATTGTTCTTGATAAACCAATCGATTAGCCACATCCAATTTGTATGCCTAATTCTGAATTTAGAATAATCAATATCGTAGGTAGTAATAAATAAAAATACCACATCATTAATATGCATGTTTAAACTTATTTTGATAGGTTTAGAACCATCATAAATTACAAATAAAGAGGCTTCTTTTTTAAGAATCATGCCATACACTTTACTGGTGTATATATCCCAATGTTGTAAGTTTTTATTTAAAATTCCTTTTTCAATTGCTCTTAGTTTTAGCATTTCATAAAACCGAACAAACAAATTATCGTATTCTATTTTGTCAATAGTACCGAAATACATTTTATAAGAAATGTCAAAACAAGTTTCCAACCTTTTTTTACCAGACCTTAGTGCTTGCCTGCTTGTTTTCCCAAACTGGTCATTCAGATAATTTTCTACATTTTTATATTCATTTAAATCAATATAATACCCTTTGTGTTGAACGATGGTCTTGACCCTGATATTATTGCTGAGAGGTTTTTTAAAAACTTTTAAATACCGTTGGAACGTCAAATACATTATAAACAGTATTTCTTGTAATTGAAACCGTATCAGTTTCTGATTTTAATAATAGGCTGCTATCTAAAGGGTTTTTTATATGACTGTAAAATTGAGAAATCTTTTTATTAAAAGCCATCTCAAACATAAAATCGATATTTTTTACAGACTCCATTTTAAGTTACAGTTACTTTAATTTGTTGTTTACTACCTTTAATTAGAAAACTATTTTTCTCGTTTTTTAATTGATAGACTGATGTGTTTTCAGTTGTGTCAAAATTAAGATATTGAAAAGCATAAGTAGGTTTTCTTAAAAATGAAAATTCTTCAGTTTCAATATTTATTTTTATAAGGTTCTCTAAGGATGGTAGGTTTTGGAGCTTTTCTATTTTAATATTCAGTAGATTTTTTTCTTTAGGCACATTGTTAAATGCATGTTCCTTAAGTTTTTTCACAGATTTATAAGCCTTTTTTTCTTTTAACCGATCATGTAACTTGTACAAGTTCATCAGTAATAAAACAAAAATTCTTTTTATAGAATTTGTAGATTTATAAATAAAATGATGCTCATAAAGCAATGTAGAATTGCACCATCTTTTTTTATAAACCAATTCGCCCCACATCAAATCAAAAATTGTAAAATTATTGGCTAAGCACCATTCAACTTGTTTGTAAATGTCAATTTGGCCAATCCAAAATTTAGAATAATCAATGTCATAAGATCGTATAAGGTGGTGCATGATGTTTTGAAAATGGTAACTTAGGCAAACATCAATTGGTTTTGAATCGGCATAAATAACAAAAAGAGATGCTTTTTTTTTCTAGAATCATCTCATAAGCATGTTGTTTAATATCTTTTAAACGGTCATTTAAAGAAAAAAGATCTTGTCGTTGCTTAAACCTTTGTTCTATAAATTTCTCCATTGTTTTAAATAGTAGGTTGTATTCCTCTATAGAAATTTCACCATAGTAAAACTTGTAGGAAACGTCAAAACAATTTTCTAACCTATTAATTCTTCTTCGTAATTGTGACCTGCTTTTTGGCCCCATTTGCGTTAATAAAAAATCATCAACAGTTTTATATCCATCTAGATTGATGGAGAAATTTTCAACTCTTTTAAGTTTAATTACTTTATATGTAGCTTTAAGATCTGGGTATTCTAATTGAAAAAACTCAGGGATAAACTTGATTTCATGAATTCTGTTTTTAACAATAGTTGCCCCTTCAAAATCGTTGTTTATAAATTTTTCATTGGTGATTTTGTTATGGATGGTTTGGTAAAAAGGGTGGATTATCCTTTTTTGAAAAAAATCAAACGTAAAATTATAATTGATATAATTAAAAAGATTCATAACAATGTTATTGCTTGTCAATCAAAAGAATTTTTGTTGTTTTATCTCCTTTAAACAAGTAGGTTTTTTCTTTATTATTGATGATGTATAATTCAAAGTTATTCAATTTTTCGCTATTCAAGAATAAAAATTCATTGATGATGATTTTCATAAATAGATATTCTTCTCGATTAAAATCTACTTTGGTTAGTCTTGTATCAGTTATATTTTTTTCAACTTCAGTAAAACGATACTTTAATTTTTTGTCAGCTATATTTTTACTGCCGCTAAATCTATAGGTGAGTTGATGCAAGTTTTTATTGACTTTTTTATCTCTTAAAAACTGTTTAAATTTAAAAAAACATCTGATTATTAAACCTGTAGTTATTGAAATAATAGAAGATTGATCTACATATAAATGATATTCAAAAGCATATTTTTTTGTCATCCATTCTGTTTTATAAGTAAAATGCCCTTTTGAGAAATCTAGGATTTTAATATTATTTTCAAAACACCATCCAAAAAGATTTTTCAACATTACTTTACCTAAATGAAATTTTGAATAGTCAATGTCAAAAGTTGTAATTCCGTGAAATAGTATATCTTCAGATAAATAATTTAGTGTAATTCCAATCGGGTTTTTTCCTTCATAAATTACAAATAACGCTGCTTTTTTTTCAAGGATAAGTTGGTAAGAGACATCATAATAAAATGCCCATTCATCAGCTTGTAAATTATTATTAGTAGTCTGTTTTTCTGTAAACCTTTTTTCTAATAGTTGCTTAAATGTTTTAAAAGCAAAGTCATAATCTTCTCTATTGATTTTACCACAATACATTTTGTAACGAATGTCAAAACACATTTCTAATCGTTTTTGATACCGATTTAATTTCGCCCTACTTTTCTTGCTAAAAGTTGCCTGTAAGTAGTCGTCAATATTTTTAAACTTACTTAATTCAGTTAAATAACCAGGGTATTGTTTTATTCTGTATCGTTTAATGTTCTTAGGTAAATTGCTAATATTGTTATTGAAATATTTTGGAACATCGTAAATTAAAAGTGTTGAACTTTTAAAATTAGGAGCTTTAACTTCTTGGGTAGAATATGAAATCCCTTTAGTATGATTTTTTCCTGAATTTATAAATACAGGAAGTTTTGAAGCTTTATAAAAAGCGAGGTTTTTTATAAAATTAATTGAAACCTCAGAATGGTTAGCATAAAAATGTTTCATCCATTTAGAAACAAATGTGTGAGATGTAAATGGATTTTGCTTTATTAACATTCAAATTATTTTGCTGTTTCTAAAAATCGGTATTTAGGAAAATAAGAAACATCTTCTTTAACATTATTGTTTTGTACGAGCCCTTCATACACGGTTTTATTTACAATCAATTTCCACAAATAAAAATCTTTAAAATCTTTAGAAAAGGAAGATTTAAACCGAAACAAAGTATCACTATTATTACTTCCTAGACCTCCACCAAGATTTAGAAAATGTAATTTGCGTTGTGTTGCAATTAAACGCATTTCGTCTATCAATAATTTTATAGGCATTAGATGCAAAAAGTCATTTTTACAACCAGACAGGTGATACTGCACAATATTATTAGTTGTAATAAACATGCTTCCTGCAATTATTTGTTTTGTTTGTTTGTCAATAGCCAATAGAATTTCTGATTCAAAATCTGTACTATTTAGGATTTCTAAAAAGTAGTTTTTGTCAAAGAAATAGGAATCTTCGGCATTTACACGTTTCATATTTTCGTAATAAATAGCAATAAATTCTTGAACATCATCTTTAGATGTAGCCTTTTTAATATCGCAATTTCTTCGTGATTTATTAACGTGGGTTTTAAGTCGGCTTTGGTAATTTTGCCTTTGTATGTCAGCATTTAAAGTGATGTCAATATTAACCACACTACCTTGTTGTGTTAAATTACCATAATTATTTAAAATAGATTTTTGATTATTGATATAGGGGTTGAGCCTTGAAAAGACTGCAATAATATGATGATTTTCAAAATAGAGTTTTAGCCTTTTTATAAATTCAGTATTGTCAAAATCATTAGGTAAATTAGTAGAAATTGGGCCAGCATATCCATAAACAGAGGTAGCATCATAATAGGAAGTGCCTTCAATTTTTTGAATTAGCAAAGGAAGCGCTATTGTAAAATCATCTTGCGAATATTTTAATAGGGTCGGAGTTTGGTAAGCTTTTAACCCTATATGATGGTAATCATATGTGTGATAAAAATCAAAGTCACCAATTCGTTCTAGCGCTCTATCCCAATCTTTTTTCGTAGTTATAATATCAAAAGTAGAATGTGTCAATTTATAATAGTTAGCAATTTGTTAGTTATATTCTTTTAGCAAGAAATTCCAATAATATTTTTTAAACAAGATGATACTTAACACTAATTTTAAGTGCTTGGAATTTAATTTTTTTTTAAACTTTATAGATGATTTATTAAAGTATTCTGTAATGCTATACTTAACATCTCTACCTTGTTTTTCTAGCAATTTATAAGCTTGATATCTTAAATAAGGTGCCAGATTTTTTCCTCTAAAATCATGGAATGTCCACATATTTAGCAAGTAGGCTTCATTGGCTTTAAGCTTAAATTTTTTGTGGTTAAAAACAAAATCATTTGTTTCTACAAAAGTATAGGCAGCAATTTTACTGTTGTGCTCTAATCCTATACAAAGTTGCCCTTTTTTAAAGCTATCGATCACTTCAATAGCTAATTGTTCAGGTAAATTTTTGGAGATAATTGTTAGCTCTTCTAGGTTTAAAAATTTTACCTTATAAGTTGATGCATCTCCTTTAATTACAGGTTCTTGGCAGGGTGTAAATTCTTCTTGAACCCAGTAATAAGGTCTAAAGTCAAAACCAATTTTCGCCAACCTGTTTCTAATTCCAAATAACAACAGTCCATTTGAAATGACATCCCAATATCTCTTACGATTAGAAATTTTTTGTCCTTGTACAATAGCTCCCATCAACTATTCATTTTAGGGTTACGTCCGTACTTACCATTTCCTGGTTCTAAATTCATCTTTTTTCTAAATTCCGTTGGTTTCATTACTTCTCTTCCATTAGCTTTAGCAATCACATGTACTCTTTTTAACAAATCAGCATTTGTAGCTAATTTGGTTCGTGCGACGTCATACCAAATATTATCTTCAATCCCAACTCTTACGCCACCACCAATAGCAATAGAAAGAGAATTCATTTTAAGTTGCTCAGTTCCAATTCCTGCCATACTCCAAAAAGTATTGTCAGGTAAATCGTTTATCATAACTCCTGCATGTAGTAAATCTGCTTGGGCACAAGCAATATTTCCTAAGAGTAAATTAAAGTAATATGGTGGGTAAATCAATTTCTTTTTTGTCAAATACTTAGCATAATTAATCATTCCTGAATCAAAAACTTCTAGTTCAGGAACTATTCCTTTTTCTTTCATCAAAGCAGCCAAATCGCAAATCATATCTGGCGAATTTACACTCGCCATTTTGTTAAAGTTTAGTGAGCTTAACGTTAAGCTTCCCATATCAGGTTTTAAATTTCCTTCTAATAATAATGGGTCTCCACGCTGATCTAAAGCCCCAAAATTTCGACCACTTAAGGATACACAAATAACCAATTCTGGGGCATGTTTTCTTATCCCTTTAATGATGTCTGCGTAAAGTTCTTTTTTATAAGTGGGTACTTGGGTTTCAGCATCTCTTGCATGTAAATGAACCATAGTGATTCCTATTTCATTTGCCTGCAAAACATCATCAACAATTTCAGAAATACTTACAGGAACATGTGGAGTCATTTCTTTAGTTGGAATCATTCCTGTGGGAGTGAAGTTTAATATAAAATTATTCGTCATTTTTAGTGTAGTTGAGGTTTCAATTTTTTTATGGTAGCTAATATATACATTTATCTTCTTCAGATACAAATAATTAAAAGGGAAATACATTTTGTTGATTGTTTTACAACTAACATGCCCATGCTTTATTTTTTTTGATAATCCTATTTATTGATCTTAAATGGTGATAAATGGATATTAAATTGTCAAATATATTTTTTATTTCACATTTCTTTTGTCAATGTGTTGTGTATTTAATTTTTCTTTTTAGATTTGTCACATAATTACGAAACAATGACAGTTCAACGCACTTGGTTTTTTAACTTTTTCTATTTTTATTTTTACAATAAGAAATAGAGACGTGTGTGTTTAAAAATAAAATTAAATGATAATAGGTCTCGAATATAAAATCGAGACCTATTTTTTTTATAACAAATATGAGAGTAGCAATACAAGGGGTTAAAGGTTCATTTCATCATATCGTAGCAGACAATTTTTTTGCTGATGGATATGATTTAACAGAGTGCATGACTTTTTCTGAAATGCCAAAATTATTGGTTGATGGAAAAGTTGATGCTTTGGTAATGGCGATAGAAAACTCTATTGCAGCTTCTATATTGCCAAATTACGCCTTGATAGATAAATATCAATTAAACATAATTGGAGAATATCATTTGGGTGTTCATCAAAATTTGATGTGTTTAAAAGGACAAAAAATTGAAGATATAAAAGAGGTGTACTCACACCCGATGGCGTTGTTGCAATGTGCTGATTTTTTCGAAAATCATCCGGACATTAAATTAATTGAAGATAAAGATACTGCTGAGTCTGCAAGAAGAATTCAGCAAAATCAATTGAAAGGAGTTGCGGCAATCGCAAGTGCAAAAGCTGCGGATATTTATGAGTTAGAAATTATCGCTGCAACAATACAGACCATTAAAAATAATGCAACCCGATTTTTTATTTTAGATAGAAATGAAGATGTGCGGTTTGAAAAAGGAAACAAAGCATCCATCAGATTTACTGCTTCGCATAAAGCAGGAAGCTTAGGGTCGATATTAACATCATTCGGAAATAATAATGTAAGTCTCTCTAAAATTCAATCCATGCCAATTCCAGAAACTCCTTGGAGGTACGCTTTTTTTGCAGATTTAATTTTTGATAAGTACGAAGATTATGAAACTAGTTTAAATGAGATTTCATCGATGGTTGAGTCGATAAAAATATTGGGAGAATACAAAAAGAGTAAGCGATAATGATAACTAAAGCAAAACGATTACAAGATGTTCAGGAATACTATTTCTCAATTAAGTTGCGAGAGGTAGCTGCTTTGCGCGCTGCTGGAAAACCAATAATCAGTATCGCTATTGGTAGTCCAGATTTGGTGCCATCACAAAAGGTATTAGACGTTATTGTTGATGCTGTACAGCATCCAAAAGCGCATGGGTATCAGAGTTATCAAGGTTTGCTAGAATTTAGAACCGCCATCAGTAATTTTTATCAACGGAATTATAATGTTAGGTTGAATCCAGAAAATGAAGTCTTGCCGTTGATGGGATCCAAAGAAGGGATTATGCATATTTCTATGGCTTTTTTAAATGAAGGTGATGAGGTATTGATTCCTAATCCAGGGTATCCAACATATGCATCGGTTACAAATTTAGTGGGAGCGAAACCTGTTTTTTATGATTTAACTGAAAATAGTAACTGGGAGCCAAATTTTGAAGCCTTGTCAAAGCAAGATTTATCGAAAGTTAAAATTATGTGGACAAATTATCCGCATATGCCAACGGGTGCACCAGCAACAAAAAAGTTATATCAAAAATTAGTAGCCTTTGCAAAAGCGCATGATATTTTGTTAATAAATGACAACCCGTATAGTTTTATTTTGAATGACAAACCGTTGAGTATGTTAGCTATTGATGATGCAGATGGGCAGGTGTTAGAATTAAACTCGTTGAGTAAAACCTTTAATATGGCAGGTTGGCGAGTAGGGATGTTACTCGGAAACTCAGAGCTAATTAAAACTGTTTTACAAGTAAAAAGTAATTTTGATTCGGGTATGTTTTATGGAATACAGCGAGGAGCTATTGCTGCTTTAAATGGAACAGATGATTGGTTTAAAAAGAACAATACAATTTATGAAAGTCGCCGAAAAATAGTTTGGAAAATTTTAGACAAACTCAATTGCAGTTATGACAAAAACAGCGTAGGTATGTTTGTTTGGGCAAAATTACCAAAAGGAGTTAAGACTGATGAAATAGTTGATGATTTATTATACAATAAAAATATTTTTATCACTCCAGGTCATATTTTCGGATCAAACGGAGAAGGGTATATTCGCTTATCATTATGTGTAGATGAGCAACAATTAAAAGAAGCATTATCAAGATTGTAGAAAAAAGATAAAAAGAATGAAAAAAGTTGCAGTAATAGGATTAGGATTGATAGGCGGGTCACTCGCGGTTGACATCAAAAGAGAATTTGATAGCTCAATTGTTGGGGTAGATACAAATCCTGAAAATGCTAAAAAAGCATTAGACTTGGGTTTTGTAGATTCAATCGATACCATCGGTAATTTGACAAATGTAGATGTGGTTATTATTGCAACTCCCGTAGATACAATTTCAACTATTGCAATTAAAGTGTTGGATGTTGTTAATGATGATGCCCTTGTTTTTGATGTAGGATCTGTAAAAGTTGAGATATGTAAAACCTTAGCAAAGCATCAGAAGAGGAAAAACTTTTTAGCTGCACATCCAATTGCGGGGACTGAATTTTCAGGGCCTAATGCCGCAATTATAAACTTATTTAAAGGAAAAGTAAATATCATTTGCGAATTAGAAAAAACCAATAGGCAAATTGCAAATAAGGCTTTTGACATTTTTGATAAACTAGGAATGGAATACAAGTATATGAGTCCGGTAGAGCACGATAGGCACATTGCCTATGTTTCGCATTTATCACATGTGAGCTCAATTATGTTAGGAAAAACAGTTCTGGGTATCGAAAAAAGTGAACAGAATATTTTTGATATGGCAGGTAGCGGATTTGAATCTACGGTGCGATTGGCAAAGAGTTCACCAAATACATGGACTCCAATTTTTACACAAAACAAGCAGAATTTATTAACGGCTTTAGAAAGCTATATCAAAAATTTAATTGAATTTAAAAATCTATTAAAAGATGATGATGCCGATAAAATTCATCAAACAATGAGTGAAGCAAATCACCTAAGAAAAGTATTAAAAGGATAAAATAAGTTTTGTCTTCAGGTCGAGTGGTTTTCTATCAAAGAACAGAAAATTGTATCGAGACCATTTAAAAAAGTAAATCAATAAATAAATTAATAGTTAGTTAAATCTAACAAAACAACAAGTAAAAGTAATGGAAAATCAAAAAGAAATGAGAACATGGTTGGATGATATGAACTTGGGTCATCCACTCGTAGTAGCAGGACCGTGTAGTGCCGAAACCGAAGAGCAAGTATTAAAAATTGCACATGAGTTAAAAGATACTGATGTAAACTATTTTAGAGCAGGAATTTGGAAACCTAGAACTCGCCCAGGTATGTTTGAAGGTGTAGGTGCTTTAGGATTAAAATGGTTGCAAAAAGTAAAGGAAGAAACGGGTATGAAAACTGCAACTGAAGTTGCAAATGCAGCGCATGTTAAGTTGGCTTTAGAGCATGATATAGATTTGTTGTGGATTGGAGCTAGATCTACTGTAAGTCCGTTTATTGTACAAGAAATTGCTGAAGCACTTGATGGAACTGATAAAATTGTATTAGTAAAAAATCCTGTAAATCCAGATTTGGCTTTATGGCTAGGTGGCGTTGAAAGATTATATACTGCTAATATCAAAAACTTAGGAGTAATTCACAGAGGGTTTTCTACTTACGAAAAAACAAAATACCGTAACATACCAGAATGGCAATTAGCAATTGAATTGCAAAATAAATTTCCAGATTTACCATTAATTTGTGACCCTTCACATATTACCGGTAAACGCGATATGATTTTAGATGTATCACAAACAGCACTAGATTTAAACTTTGACGGTTTAATGATTGAAACGCATTTTGACCCAGAAAATGCTTGGTCTGATGCTGCTCAACAAGTTACACCTGCGGCTTTGGTGCAGATTATGAAAGATTTAAGAATCAGAAAAGAGAGCAGCGAAGAAGCGGTGTATAATAATGAGTTGAATTTATTACGTGCTCAAATTGATGTAATTGATAATAGTTTAATTGAAGCCTTAGGGAAAAGAATGAAAGTTTCTGACGGTATTGGTGAGTTGAAGAAAACAGGAAATGTTTCTGTTTTACAAACTACTCGATGGAATGAAATTTTAGGGAAAATGATTCTAGAAGGCGAGAGCAAAGGATTGAGTGAAGAGTTTGTATTAAGAATGTTTAAGGCCATTCATCAAGAATCAATAAATCATCAAGAAAAGATATTGAAGGGGTAATTTGAAAATTTATTGTCATTACGAGGAGGTACGACGAAGTAATCTGTTTGTATAATAGATAGGATTGCCACACTTTAGCCTGTCTTGAGTGACAGTCGAAAGGTTCGCAATGACAAAATAAATACCATTCAAGAATAAAAATTTAAGTGCGCTAAAGTTTGTCTTATTTACTAACTTTAGCGCACTTTTAAATAGAACTATTTTTTAAAAAAATAATGACAGGACTCGTTACTAAATCAACAGGAAGTTGGTATTTCGTCAGAACCGAAGATGGTACTTATTATGAGTGTCGCATCAGAGGTAAATTTCGGATGAAAGGCATTAAAAGTACCAACCCAATATCGGTCGGTGACCATGTTGATTTTGAGTTAGAAGATTCTAAAGAAACGGGGGTCATAAACAACATTCACGAACGCAAGAATTTTATCGTTCGCAAGTCAGTAAACTTATCTAAACAAACACATATTATTGCTTCTAATATTGATGTTGCATTTCTATTGATTACGGTCGATAACCCTCCGACATTTCCCGGATTTATCGACCGTTTTTTAGCAACTGCTGAGGCTTATAATATTCCCGCTGTGTTGCTTTTTAATAAAGTAGATTCTTATGCTGATGCTCAATTAGAAATGGTTGAAGAGTTATATCAAATTTATACAGATATTGGTTATATGTGTATTGAAATTTCAGCGACTGAAAATTTTAATATTGACCTTGTTAAAGAATTGATGCAAGATAAGGTGACCATGTTTTCGGGTCATTCTGGTGTTGGAAAAAGCACATTAATCAATGCTATTGAACCTTCATTAAATATCAAGACAGCGGCTATTTCAGAACAACACAAACAAGGCCAGCATACCACAACTTTTGCCGAAATGTATGAGCTCTCTTTTGGGGGGTTTATTATAGACACACCAGGAATTAAAGGCTTTGGTGTTGTTGATTTTGAACCGCATGAAATCACAGATTATTTTCCAGAATTATTTGCTTTAAAAAAGGACTGTAAATTCAACAATTGCTTACATCAAAAAGAGCCAAAATGCGCAGTAAAAAAAGCCTTAGAAAATGATGAGATAGCACCATCTCGCTATTTTAGTTATATCCAAATGCTCAGTGGCGATGAAGAACATTACCGATTAAATCCCAGAAGTGGATTGTAATTGATAAGAAAGTTAAGAAGCAAAATAAAGCTTATAAAATCAACTTGTCTTTCCCGCGAAAGCGGGAATCCAAACCTAAATGAAAAAAACTAGATTCCCGCTTTCGCGGGAAAGACAGCAATAATATGCAATTTATCCCGCAGGGTTTCTAAAACCTTGTAGGTATAGAAAAAAAAAGTAGCACATGAAAGTAGTCATCCAAAGAGTTTCTGAAGCATCGGTTACTATCAACCAAAAAGTAGTAAGTGAAATGAATTCAGGCGTATTAATTTTACTAGGAATTGAAGCTAAAGACACTCAAGATGATATATTGTGGTTGTCAAAAAAAGTAGCCAATCTCAGAATTTTTAACGATGAAAATGAGGTGATGAATAGATCTTTGCTAGATGTAGAAGGCGATGCAATTGTTGTAAGTCAATTTACATTACAAGCAAGTACCAAAAAAGGAAATAGGCCATCTTATCTTAAAGCAGCGAGACCTGAAATAGCAATTCCGTTATACGAAAGTTTTGTAAATCAGTTTGAAAGTGATTTGGGTAAAAAAGTGGGTACTGGTGAGTTTGGGGCAGATATGAAAATTTCGTTATTAAATGATGGTCCTGTCACTATAATTATCGATTCAAAAAACAGAGTTTAAATACATAAAATTAGAATTGTTTTTAGTAAATTAGCTGTAAAATTGATTAAGCCAAAAGATGACCAAACTAAACTTCCTCACAGCATGTTGCTGTCTAATTGTAACAACCTTATTTTCTCAAAAATCAGAATTTTCTACACTCCTAATTCCTAGTGAATTAAAGGAAGATGCGAATGCAGTTGTTAGAATTGATAATCAGGTAGTAGACATTAAATCACAAGATGTGATGGTAATAAAAACTGAAGTTGCTATTACAATACTTAATAAGCTAGCAGAACATTACAGCGATATTCAATTATTTTATGACAGGGAGAGGAAAATTGTAAGTTTCTCAGGGAGAGTGTATGATGCTATGGGGAATCAAATCGAAAAAATAAAGAAAAGCGATTTTGATGATTATAGTGCTTCAGATGGGTTTTCCTTATACAATGATGGGCGTTTTTTAAATTATGATTACACTCCAACAACTTATCCTTATACAATTCATTATACATATGAAGTGAAAACTTCTAATACAGCATTTATTCCTCGATGGATGTACTTAACATCGTATTATAAAAGTATTGAAGAATCAATCTTTACTTTGAATTATCCACTAAATTTTAAATTGTATAAATCTGAAAATAACTTTGAAGGATTTAATATTGTAAAGGTTGAAAACCCAGGTCAAATTAAATATATTACTAAAAATATACCTGTAATAGAATATGAACCAAATGCACCTTCAATCCGAAAAGTGGTCCCTACAGCTAAATTTGCTATTAATAATTTTCATTTAGAAGGTGTAAATGGAAAGGCGGAAAATTGGCAAGAGTTTGGGAAATGGTATTATGATAATCTTATTAGGGAAACTTTATATTTATCAGATCCAGCTAAAAGTAAAATTAAAGCATTAACATCATCTACAGATGATCCTGAAGAAAAAGCGAAAATTGTATATGAATATGTACAAGATAAGGTACGTTATATAAGTGTGCAAATAGGTATTGGTGGGTTTAAACCTATGAATGCGGGTGATGTTGATAAGTTAAGTTATGGAGATTGTAAAGCATTGACCAATTACACAGCTTCTTTGCTAGATGAAGTGGGTGTTGATGCATATCATGCCCTAGTATATGCAGATAGGAAAAGAGATATAGATTCATTAGTTGCTTCGCCTGAAGGAAATCATATGATTTTATATGTACCGATTGGAGAAAAGGATATTTGGTTAGAATGTACAAGTCAGGATATGCCTTTTGCTGAAATAGGAGATTTTACTGATGATAGAGATGTTTTAGTAATTACACCTCAAGGAGGTGAAATTAAACATACTAAAGTGTACGACCCTAGAGATAGCCAGCAGGCAATAAAAGGAAATTATAGTATTGAACCTAATGGTAATATAGAAGCTGAAGTCTCAGTGGTTTATAGAGGGACTCAGTTTGATAATCATTTAGGAATAGAAACAAGTAACAATAAAGATAAAGAAAAACTGTATAAAGAGTTTTGGGATAATATCAACAATATTACGTTGAACAATATCGATGTAAAGAACAATAAAAAAGAAGGGCAGTTTGAAGAGAATATTTCATTTACAGCAACTAACTACGGAACTGTAAGTGGTAATAGAATGATTATTCCTCTCAATGCATTTAATGTTATTGGACGCGCACCAAAAAGAGTGAGAAACAGAAAACTACCTGTCGATATACCCAGAGGATTTTATGATACAGATGAGGTTACCATAAAACTCCCTTCAGACTATACAATCGAAGCTATTGCAGATGATGTAAATGTGGACACAAAATATGGTACTTATACAATGACTGTCGAAAAAATAGATGAATACAACTTAAAATTTACTAGGAAGTTTTTATTAAATGCTGGTGAGTATCCAAAAGAGGAATATGAAGATTACCGTAACTTTTGGCGTAAAGTTGTAAAAGGTGATAAATCTAAAATTGTATTAGTAAAAAAATAAGCATTTTTCAAATACCAAATACCAAATACCAAATACCAAAAACTATGAAACACATTCAGATTAAATCAATCCTTATAACATTTGTTATGCTTTTATTTTTACAAACAGGATTTTCTCAAAACTACAAGTTCGGTAAAGTATCAAAAGAAGAATTGGCAGAGAAAGTATATCCTTTAGATTCATCTGCACATGCAGCTGTTTTGTATAAAAATAGAGAAACAAGTTTTAACTATGTGCAAGGTGAAGGCTTTGTGCTTAAAACAGTAGTGCATGAGCGAATTAAAATTTACGACAAAGAGGGCTATGATTGGGCTACCAAAATGATTGCTTATTACAGTCCAGACTCAGGAGATTCTGAATCAGTAAAAATTAAGGATGCTTCAACGTATCATTTAGTAGCAGGCAAAGTAAAATCTTTTGATTTAGGAAAGAAAGATGTTTTTAAAGAGGCTAAAAATAAGTATTGGAGTCAGAAGAAATTTACCATGCCAAACCTAGTTGAAGGGTGTGTAGTTGAATGGAAGTATATTTTAACATCACCATATAGAAGTATTGATAACGTAGTATTACAATATGATATCCCTATTAGAAGATTAGAAGTAAGTATTGAAATTCCAGAATATTATAAGTTTGCAGTTAAACATATTGGGTATTTAAATATGGTTCAAGATAGTTTAGGGAAATTTATATCTTTGTAAATTATTGAGAAACAATGAAGAACAAGTATATTTTCCGTTCCCGAATTTCTGAGAAGAAATTTAGACAAATTTTAAAGC
>JAQRMW010000129.1 GCA_028599075.1 Urechidicola sp.
GAGCTTTAAAATTTGTCTAAATTTCTTCTCAGAAATTCGGGAACGGAAAATATACTTGTTCTTCATTGTTTCTCAATAATTTACAAAGATATAAATTTCCCTAAACTATCTTGAACCATAACTTTATACACAATCTCTCTAAAAAACATTTTAAATTGATGGTTTTCACGTTCTAAAAATTTACTGTCTTGAACAACGTCCTGTGGTCCTCCCTTAAATTTAGTGCCAGAGCCTCCTTTAATATTATAATGATCAATGTTTGATTGAATCGTTGCTAATAGATACGATTCATCATCATCAACTTTTATTATTAGTGCCTTATTTTTGTCAAGCCAAATCCCTTTTTTTATCATCATCTTATATTTTTATCGAGTAAATTTATACTAAATGAGTTTTATAAACTATGATAAATGTTAGCTTTCAAAACCAATCAAAAAAACTAATTCATCCTAGGACTAGTCCTAAATTCAACTTGCATTTTTAAACTTTTAAAATTTGGTTTAAGATGTTTGCATCATTATTAACCTAAAAATCTTAACGATGAACAAATTATTATTTATTGCTTTATTGATTGTTAGTTCAACAATTTTAGCACAAGAAAAAACAGACAAAGGTGTATTTGAATTTGAAAATGAAACCATTAATTATGGAATCATTTCCAAAAATTCTGACGGAAATCGTTCGTTTGTATTTACCAATGTTGGAGATGAGCCAATTGTTATTACAAAAGTAAAAGGCAGTTGTGGCTGTACAGTTGCAACAAAACCAAACGATCCTATTTTACCCGGTGAAACAGCCGAAATTGGTGTAAAATACGCAACCAATAGATTGGGTGGCTTTTCTAAAACTATCACCATTACTTCAAACGCAAGTGAAATATCTAAGGTGGTTCGGATTAAAGGAAATGTAGTTGAAGAAGGGAAAATTGCAGCTGTAATAAAATAAAAGTATTAAAAGGGAAATCCGTTTATTTGGGTTTTCCTTTTTTACCTCTTAGTTTTACTATATTTGTTAAAAATCAACACGATTAATGCCTAACAGATTACCACACTTTTTATTTTTTGTTTTTTGCTCGCTGTTGTCATTACAAGCGCAGTTTGAATTTCGTGGTCAAGTAAATTCAGAATTTATAAAATCTACCGTGTATTTGACAGAAGTTGATGATTATAAAAAAACTGCTCTTTTTATAACTGATAATATCTTGCAATCTACAACAACCGACAGCTTAGGGTACTATTCTTTTTCTGGTGATTTTCTCTCAAGTACAAATAAAATATATAAAATATATGTAGATAATTGTAATGAAGACATTACAGATTACAATCATTTGATAAGTACATGCGACGATAGTAATTCAGTTCTTTTTATTGCAAATAACTCTGATGAAATTTATTTCCCCTTAAATTCAATGGAGCAAATGTTTTGCTCAATAGAAATTTCTCGCTTACAAAATATAGCAATTTTTAAGATTGATTCTTTGCAAGAAGACTTGCTAAATAACATTCAATATTCAATTAGCAAGAAACAACGAAGTATCCTATTCAATAAGTATTTTAAAAACTTACAAGAGTATAGCAAAACATTTAAGGAGCCTTTGGCAGAACTGTATACTTATCAGCTTTACACAAACAATGAATCATTTACAAGAAAATTTTATTTAGACGATTTAAAAAAATCAGACTATTACAATCAATTGCTAGAACATTTAAAAACCGAGTACCCAAACTCAACATACGCCTATCAATTTGAAGATGATTTGCAACATGACACTATCGGTACTAAAAACAAGTCCACAGAAAATACAATCATTCTATTAGCAATCCTTTTAAGTGCATCACTCATAATTAATTTTATCCTAATAAAAAGAAAGCATAAGAAAGTGAGCACAATTAACTATACACATGTTTTGTCTAAACAAGAACAAAAAGTATTTGAGCTGATGAACAGTGAACTTTCTAACAAACAAATTGCCGAAAAACTTTTTATCAGTATTAGCACAGTAAAAACACATATCAACAATATATATTCAAAACTCTCTATTTCTTCGCGTAAAGAAGTATCCAATTTCTTTTAATTAAAACTCCACAAAAACTAACTTTTTTGTTTGATTACTTTTTTTGTATATATTTGTGTATCAATTAAATTTGAACCTCTCAAATTCCAAACAGTCCTCTCTATTTAATTGAACCTCAAACAATGACCTTATTATACACCTCAATTTAAATTGATATCAATTATAATAACTGATATATTTTTATTACTAACCTAAAATTTAAATTATGAGAACAAAAAAATGTTTGTTGACCTCAATGCTAATGGTAGCGTTGTTATTTTCTTATGCATCATTTGCTCAAGAAGAAGAAAAAGAATCTTACGGAATGGCACAAATCATCCACATCGACGCTAAAGTGGGTATGGAAGAATCATTTGTAAGTGCTGTTAAAACCCACAATGCTATGTACCATAAAGAAGGACCGTATGCTGCAGGACTAGATGTAATCATGTCTGGTAATGAAGCGGGTTGGTTTGTTTGGTATATGGGCCCTTGTACCTTTACTGATTTGGACAATGCTCCAGGATCTGGCGCACATGCTGACCATTGGAGAAACAATGTTGCACCAAACATTGCAAGCTACGGAAGACAAGAATATTGGAGGTATAATAATAAATTATCATACACAACTGATGGTGATGTAACTAATGTTTCTAACGTTTGGTTTATTGATATCAAACGAGGTGATTATTACCGATTTAAAGCGCTCATGGGCAAGATTAAAGAAGCTTATGAAAAACAAGGCACTGGAAATATAAGTGTTTACAATACACAATTTAATGACAATGACGGAAGGGATGTTGCCATTATTTGGGGAATGAAGAACCTTGCAGAAATGGATGATGATTCTGGATCTGTAAAAGATGAGTATGAAGAAATTAATGGCAAAGGTAGTTGGGATACTATGCTAGATGAATGGGAAGACGTAACCATGAGTATCAATAGCCAATTATGGGAAAATGATATTGCAAAATAAACCTTAAAAAAACCTAACAATATGGGGTGCATCTAATGCATCCCTATTTTTTATATACAGTATTTAGCTGAATAGAAAGTGCTACAGATGCAGCTCTTTGTTTTGCTAACTCAGCCAGTTCACCAACAAACAAACTATCAACTGTATTTTTAAAAATAACTAACCAAGTATCGAAATGTTCTTTTTTAAGTTTAGACTTATTGTCTAAATCCATGTGGGCTTTCATAGGGTTGCCTTTAAAAACTGGCTTATGAAATAAAATGGTTTCCCAAAAATCATACATTTTAGGTATGTGTGCTTCCCAATCTAATTTTGCAACTTCATTAAATAGGTAATCCAATTCTTTATCTTTTTGGAGATGCTCATAAAAGGTATTAACCATTAAACTAATATCTTCTCTATTTTCTATTTCTTTCATCCTACAAAAATAAACATAAAATAGTATATTTGAGTTTAATTAAAACGAATAAACAGCAACTTTTGATGCGGTTATAATAAGTTGAGTAGCATTTCTCAAAAAACGAAAACGAATGAAAAAAATCTTTATCATCCTTTTAACAACAATAATTTTTTACAGTTGCAAAGAAAAAACTAAAATCGATACAAATTACGTTATTGCCAAATTTCAAGAGAATGCGGACAATATATATTCGTTGGAATATAGAATGCAGAGAATTGACACATTTGCTAACGGTGGAACTGTATGGAACAATACTGGAATTGCTCTAATCGAACAAAACAAAAATGATAAAATATTTGGCTTTTCGTTTTATGGCAAAAGAGACGACATTGACAAAGAATATATTTATGATGCTGGAAACAGATTTGAAATATCGAAAACTGATAAAACTTATAAAGTAAAGCCTGGGCATTTTGGGTTCATTGGTAGTCCAGGAGGACAAATGGTTCATCAGAACATATTCAAACTTGACTCAATCTACAAAAACGTTTCTCTTTTAGAAACTAAGAATTCATATTTACTTTCGTTCGAATTTGAAAATGATACAGTTTACAATGTATCCAATAGAACAAAGGTCTATGAACTTAACAAAACGAACTTTTTTCCAATTCAAATTAAACAAACATCAAATCAGCTTGGTAACAAATCGGTTTCTATTGCAAAATTTAGCAATGTTGAAATCAACGAAAATGTTACAAACTCAATAAAGAACTTGAAACAAGATTTTCAGAATTACACAATTATACAACCTGAAAAAAGAAAGCCAAATAAATTGCTTGCGCAAAAACTTCCTTTACTGGAGCTACCTGATTTATTTGACAAGAATAAAATCGTAAAAGTTAATAACAACAAATTGACTTTGATAGACTTTTGGGAAGTGTGGTGTAGACCTTGTATCGCATCATTTCCTAAAGTAGAAAACTTAAAAAATAACTTTCCTTCCGAATTAAACGTAATCGGAATAGTTTCAGAAGACGAAGAAAATGCCATCAAGTTGATAAAGAAGAAAGGTACAACTTTTCAAAATTTAGTTGGAAACGACGAGTTAAAAAAGACTTTCAGTGTAAACAGTTGGCCAAGATACTTTTTGATAGATAAAAACGGAATTGTACAAAAAGAATATTTCGGATTTTCTGAACAGATAGAAAAGGACATAAACGAATTTATAAACAAATAAGAACATTGCCAACACCAGCTATAATTCATTGTGGTATTAAAACAAAAATAATAACATAGATTACGGGTGATTTTTATAATGGAAAAACCTCAGACATTTCCCACTATTGAAATCATAGCCTAACCGTTGGTAACACATTTGAAAAAAATCGTGAAACTCAAATTTAAATAACTTTATAAAATGGAAAATAAGGAATTCGCAGATTTAAATAACGAGCAATTACTTGAAGAAAAAAAGAAAATACAATACAACAAGACAATAAATGCTACTATTATTGGTCTATGTATAGGAATTGCTGTATTTAGCGCAGTGAAAAATGGTTTTAAATTTTTTACGTTTTTCCTATTACTCTTGACCTACCCTTTCATTAAAAATGGAAAGAAAACCAAAGCGTTGGAGAAAGAATTAAAATCTCGCAACCTACAATAATGTATGTAAATTGAACTGAAAAGTATTGCGCAGACGGAATTTTAAGTTGCTTATGGAATTTAAAATTGTGAAAATATCAAACGGAAATGGCCTAAAAAAATAGATGCTTAATGTGAGCAAAAAAAGGTTAATTTTACAAAATACTAAAACCTACAAAAGCCCTACTATGGATACATGTTGTAATTCAAATAATAATTCTTGTTCAATTGAAGATAAAAACAAGACACCTAATTTAAGTCAACATTGGGACAATGCCTATACCAATAGTCCTGAAGAAAAATTGGGTTGGTATGAAACTGATTTACAACCTATGCTTAAACTCATTAAGAAAACTGGCTTAAGTAAATCTGCCCGTGTATTAAATGCAGGTGCAGGAAGTACAACTTTAATTGATAGCCTTATAAAAAGTAATTACACAAACATTATTGCTACTGATTTAAGCAAAGTAGCTTTGAGTAATTTGAGTTCTAGAGTTGGTCAAGAAAAAATTACTTGCATTGTTGATGATCTTACAAACCCAACAAAGCTCAATACTACTGCTCCTGTAGATTTATGGATTGACCGAGCAGTACTTCATTTTTTTACAGATGAAAAAGATCAAAAAAACTACTTTGATTTAATCAACAAAAAAGTTGCTAAAGGGGGATTTGTAATTTTAGCTGAATTCAGTTTAGACGGAGCAACAAAATGCTCTGGGTTGGATGTGTTTCGTTATGATTCTAAATCGCTATCAGAAAAATTAGGAAGTAATTTTGAGCTAATCGATAGTTTTGATTATATCTATAAAATGCCTTCTGGAGCTGATAGACCTTATGTTTATACTTTATTTAGAAAAAAATAGTTTATGGACAAGCCTGTAATTGTAACACAAACATTTAAGAATTCTATTGATATAGTTTGGAGTGCAATTACTGATGTTGACCAAATGACCCAATGGTTTTTTGAGCAAATAGAAAGTTTCGAACCTATTGTTGGCTTTAAAACTCAATTTGTTATACAAAACGAAGATAGAATCTTCACACATCTTTGGAAGGTTACCGAAGTAATACCCAATAAGAAAATTACCTATAATTGGAAATATAAAGAATATACAGGTGATTCTTTTGTGAGTTTTGAGTTGGTTGAAAACAACAATCAAGTAGCGTTAAAATTGACACATACTGTTACAAAAGAGTTTCCTGGTACTATTCCAGAATTTTCTAGAGGAAGTTGTGTGGGTGGGTGGAATTACTTTATTGGCGAACGATTGAAGAAGTATCTTGATTAATTAAATTACTAACTAATTTCATAATTCTAAATGTAAAAAAATAATATGTACATTTGACCTAAAGTCGTTCATTATGGATATTCAAGCTACAAAAATAGAATTAGTTAAGGCAATCTTAGAAATTGATAATAAAGAAATTATTCAAAAAATATCTTATTATCTAAAAAAAGAACAAGTAGATTTTTGGGATGAGTTAACTTCTTTACAACAAGATGAAATTAAAAAAGGTATTGAAGAGTTAGATAACAAAAAGAGAATAAGCTATGAATCTTTTCTTAAAAAAATATCATAAGTGAAAGTTTATTTATCACTAATAGCTGAATCAAAATTAAAAAAACTAACTACATACCTTCTTGAAAATTGGTCATTAAAAGTAAGAGATGATTTCATGACTAAATTTACTGCAAAAATTCATCAAATTTCTTTACAACCTAAAAGCTGTCCAACATCCAAAATATTTAAAGGGCTATATAAATGTGTTATCACAAAACAAACAACATTTTACTTTAGAATTTTAGAAAATAAAAATGAGATTGAAATCATCACCATCTTTGATTCTAGACAAGATCCAGCTAAGCTAAAAGAACAATTGAAATAGAATATTACGCTATTTAACTCAACCTCTTTAATTTATCTAAGACCTCTACCCTCTTTCTGACAGAAACAGGAACATTACTACCATCGGTTAGTATTAAATAACCACCATCAGACTTAATAAATTCTTTTACGTAGTTTAAGTTTACTAAATGACTTTGATGTGTTCGCATAAAACCACAATCTTTGAGCATATCAGCAAAATACTTTAAGGTTTTGGTCACAAATATTTTCTTTCTATCTCTCAAATAAAACTGGGTATTGTTATTATCTGATACACAACGGATGATATCATTAATTGCTACCACAGATATTTTTTCTAAAGTATGTAAAGAAATTTTTGTGGGTTTAGAAGCTGGAGTCGATAATGTTTCTTTTAAAATTGATAACTGCTCTTTGTCTGGTGCCATTTGCAACTTGGCTTTATCAATTGCTTTCGCCAATTCATCATCTCCATAAGGTTTTAGCAAATAATCAATCGCAGCAAATTTAAATGCCTTAATTGCATACTCATCGCTCGCAGTTACAAATATCACTTTAGATTTTAAATCAGGAATAATTTCTAACACATCAAACCCAGTCCCATCACCCAACATAACATCTAAAAACAAGATATCTGGAGATTTTGTTCGCAATAATTTTGACGCACTAACTACACTATTTGCAGTACCAATCACTTCTATTTCTGGATGATTCATTCCCAAATCCGATTGCAACAATTGCAATGCATTCGGCATATCATCTACTAAAACTGCTGTATAGTTATTCATTTTAATAATCAGTAATTATTGGTAAGTTAAATGAAACTAAGGTTCCTTTAATCGCTCCTTTGGTATCTTTTAATTCTTCTATTTTAAACGTAGATTTATCTGAAATCTTATCTATCCTTTCTTTTGTAACTTCTAGTGCAACTGATTGATGTGAACTTTTATTTTTAAACTTAACTGATTGCTTATATCCAATTCCATTATCTTTAATTGCACAATACAATTGTTTATTTTTTAGAGCAAAAGAAACCAATATATTCCCTTCCTTCTCAATTTGTGAAATTCCGTGTTCAATGGCATTCTCTACAAATGGTTGAATAAGCATTGGGGCTATCATCATTTCTTTGATATCAATTTTTTTATCCACATCAATAGTAAACTTAAAATCTTTAGCTCCCATCAATTGTTCTAATTCTAAGTAATAATTCAGACTTTTAATTTCTTCTTCTAAAGTGATGTTTTCTTGTCTTGAGTTTAAAAGAGTAGCGCGCATTAAACTTGCAAATTTTTGAATGACAACATTCATCTTCTTCACATCAGACAAACCCAATGCCTTGATACCATTGAGCACATTAAAAATAAAATGCGGATTCATTTGCAAGCGCAATGCTTTTTGCTCTAATGTAAGTAGTTCATTTTCTAACTCTAACTGTGCTTGTTTTACCTTGTTCTTTCGTTTAAGGTTTCTGAGATAATTCCAAACAATTAATAAAACAATCAATAAAGCAACTCCAACAACTAACAACTGAAACCACAATGTTTTTACCAAAGTTGCTTCAATAAAAAATTGAAATTCAATAGGATCACTTACTATTTCATTTTCAGTTTTTGACTGCACTTCGAAATGATAATCTCCCGCTTCTAAACTTGCAAAAATTACTGAAGTGTTACTAGACCAATCGCTCCAATCGTTAGTATTCATACGCCAACGGTACAAAATCTCTTTTGGATAATTGATATCAATCGTTTTAAATGAAAATGACAAATGATTGTCATTAGGGCTAAAGCTAAAATCTTTTTGATAGAGAGAATCTAACTTTTGATAGGATACTTCAATCGCTTCAAAATGAATTCTTGGTTTTATATTGTTTGGATTTTGTCCTGCAGGCTCAAATTTTGTCAACCCATGAATCGTTCCAAAATACATAGCGCCAAAATCATTAGCTGCTATAACATTTAACATAGTTTCGACACCAGTAAATCCATCATATTTATCAAAATAAATGATATCTTTAATCTTATTGCTTTCATTCAATTTAATTTGAGCAACTCCTTTTTGTAATCCTGCCCACATATTATTTTGAGCATCAAATCCGAGTTGATACACATTATTTGATGGTAATCTTTTATTTCCTCTCAATAATTTAAATCTTGGATTGTCTGATAGGTTTGCCCACCAAATCCCTTCGCCATGTGTTGCTAAGTAAATTTTATTTTCGTGAATCACCAAAGAGCCAATAGTTGCATTATTGGGTAGTTTTCGCCCTAAGTGGTGTACCACATCATCTTTAACAAATCCTAAGAAACCATTATTAGAAATATACCAAAACTTACCTGAGTCATCTAATTGAGCATCGTAAATTGATAAGTCATAAAGTCCATCAGACTTTTTAAACTGAATAGAACCCTTGAGTTCTTTTGTTTTAAAATCATATTGAAACTTACTAATTCCTTGAGTGGTTGATGTTACCCATAACACAGAATCTTTTAAAATAATTTTTTGAATGTCTTTTGCAAAACTTATAGTATCAACAACTTTAAGCGAATCTAAAACTAGAATTCCATCATCGGCACCCGCAAATAATTGCCCTTGTTGATTGCTACTTAAAGCGTAAATATTATGATGAAAATCTGGAATTCTGTTAACACCGACAGAGTCAATAAAAATCAAGCCTCCATCAGCAGTGGCAACAAAAGTGGTATCTCTCTTTATGTGTACAGCAGTAATTGTTTGATTTTTGAGATAATGCTTAAAACTACTTTTTGATAATTTATACAGTCCTTTCGAAGATCCAATCCATTGATTTGATACTGTATCTAAAATTATTTTATGAATATTTAATTTACTCAACTCAGAAATATTATTCGTTTTAACCATACCAAGGTCTAAATCGACAGAAAAAAATTCAGTGTTATTTGTTGACAATACCAAATGATTTATATTACTATCAACATACATGGAGTTTATATTTTTTGTTATAGCAATTTTCTTCTCTTCTCCAGTAGTTTTATTGAATTCAAAAACTCCATTAGGTTTTGTGGCGAAGTATAAATTCTTGTTTATATCAGTTGCAAATGCTACAATATTAAAATCATTCCATTTTTTAGTTATTGTAGAATCACTTCCAATATTCCTAATTCCATACAAACCTATTTCACTCGCCAACCATAGCGTTTGTCCATCAAAAAACAAATCATTAATTTGAGATTTATCTAAGTTCGTATCTATTGGTTTTAAACTAATTTCTAAATTATTAAAATATTGAAGCCCTTCATTTGTTGCTAAACAAACCTGACTCCCAACCTGTATTATTTTATTTATTTCAGGGCTTTTATAAGAGAATATTTCATCTCCATCTTTTATTGACAGCCCTTTTTTGGTACCAATAAATAATTGCTTATTAATGACATTTATACTAGTTGTGTAGTTAGATATCAATCCGTCATCTTCATTAAAAACTTCAAAATGATTGCCATCAAAGCGAGCTATACCCCCACCTTCTGTAGCTACCCATAAATACCCGAAATCATCCTGAATCACATCATTCACCTGTGACTGTGGCAAACCATCATTTAAAGAAAAGTGAGACAATTGATAATTTTGCGAATAAGAATACATCGCAAATAGAAATGAAAAAGTAACTATTATTTTTTGGATATGGGGCCTCATGATAAATATGCTAGCTACAAAGATAGTTAAATAATAAAACTGAAGTGTTAAACATTTTGTAATGGACAAGAATTGAACAAAAAAGACAGAAAAGAAACCTAAATTAAACTTTAGTTCTTCTCTGCCCAAACCACCAATTATGTTTTTATTGTTTTTACAAAGTGTCGTACAATCTTAAATTGTCTATACTCGGCACCATATATTGTGTTGGATATGCAAAGTCCATTACAGGTTCTAGCACACATATTACTGTTACTTTACCTTTTATAATTAAGGTTTCATCTTTTATAGTTTGATACCATCTGAATTTTTCTACAGGAATTCCGAGTGCATCTAATTCGGCTGATATCTCATCATTATCTTGCATCCAAGTTATCAATGCTGCAGTTGTAGGGAAAGATGGCAACTCATCATCAGCATGAAAATCTATTTCCCATCTTACTGGCACATTGAACTTATAGCTATAAACATCTCCTAAGAATCGCTCTGAACTATTATTCATTACAGACAACCAATCAATTTCTACATTAGGATAGTTTTTTGAAAATTGCTTTGCTAAATCAACTCTACCTGGTGATTGCGCAGTTGGATAAAATCCATAGTATGGTTTTGCTAAATATTGCGGAGCAAACTCACTACCAAAAACACTTACATTTTCTGAAGCTATAATTACTGGCTGTACATCAGTAGTAAATATCTCCTTAAAATTATTCATCAATTTGATGTTTGAACCCAATCCAGAAGCATGAAAAATTAATTTTGCATCAGCCTCTAAAACATTATCTAGTGCTGGTAGGCTTCCGTTGGCAACAGCATTCTCTAAAGTCACTGTCGTAATTTTATCACCTTTTATTGTTGTTTCTAACGACATCTCATTTAGCTTACTATTATTAACTATATGAATTTTTGTGTAGGGAATCTCATTATAGTTAATGTTTAACCACAAAATAATTTCTTGTAATGAAAGTGCAGATTCTACAATTTCTATTTCCTGATTTTCAAAATAGGATTTAGCATTTGCATAATAGGTTTTCTCTCCTTTATCGTATCCTGTTATAAAAACGACCTCTCTTTCATTTTCAACAATTGAATTTGAAACTGTAGCTAGGTTGATGTTTTCTAACTCTGGAGTTGTTGAAACGGTTGTTGTACTAGATTTTTCTGTGCATCCTACAAGAATAATTGTGAATGCCATGACTGCGATTTTGATTGAATTTTTCATGATTTCTAATTTTTTGGTTTATTATTATACCTCAAAAGTAGGATGAGAATACAGGCTTATTTTAACTGGTTTAGAATTCGTAGGGATTAAATTAGAATTCGCAAAGAATCTATAAAAGTAGTTGAATGTGTAAGGACTTTAATTTTATTAGGTCAAATAAAATACTTATTAAAACCAATTATATGAGACTATCTAAAGGTGATTCTGTAAAACAAATTCAACTTCCTGCAATTGATGGAACACAATTCAGTTCAGAAATTTTTATTGGAAAACCTTTTATGATTTCCTTTTTTCGATTTGCCGGTTGCCCGTTTTGTAATTTGAGAATTCATGAAATGGTCAATTCACATCAAAAGAATTTTAATATCATTGCCATTTTTGATTCTCCTCTAAACAACTTAATTATACACACCAAAGGCCACAATGCTCCGTTTTCTATTTTGGCTGATGAAAAGAATATTTACTACAAACAATATGGAGTTGAGCATTCGGTTAAAGGAATGCTAGAAGGGATGTTTTTACATTTCCCTAGAATGGTAAAAGGGCTTTTAAAGGGCTATTTACCAACGACTATTAAAGGAAGTATGATTACAATGCCAGCTGATTTTCTAATTGATAAGAACGGAAAAATTCATACTGCATATTATGCCAAACACGAAGCAGATCACATACCGCTAGAAACTATCAGAGATTTTTTTGATGAAAATTAATACCTACAAGGTTATCAAAACCTTGCAGGATATTTTATATTTCTTTTACCATTTTAAAATCATCCATCATAAACCCTTGACCTATATCTGTGATAATTGAATCAGTTCTAATAAAGCCCATTTTCTTATACGCTTTGATGGCAACAGTATTTTGCTTGTTTACAGTCAATGAAATCGAATGTAGATTATTCTCAATAGCTTTTTGTTGAAGAAAATCCATCATAAATTTTCCAATTCCTTTTCCACGTTCAGAGTTCAACACATAAATTTTACTCAAAAATAAGGACTGTTCTTTTTTAATAAATGATAAATATCCGACAGGAATTTTATCAGCATAAACAAGATGATACTGATAGCCTTCAACAACTTGGTTTTCAATTGAAGACACCGTTTGGTACTTGTTAAGCATATATGTTACTTGAGCAGATCCAATAATTTTGGTATAATGCTCTTCCCAAATTATAAAAGCTAGTTGGGATATTATCTCGAAGTCTGGTTGGCTTGTAGCAGGTTTAATTTCTATCACTCTCCAATATCTTCATTCCACAAAACAGGATTTTTATCAATAAAATTCTCCATCAAATCTATACATTCCTGATTATCTAATACAACAACTTCTACTCCGTTTTGACGCAATAAATCTTCGGAGCCTTGAAAAGTCTTGTTTTCGCCGATCACTACTTTTTTGATTCCATATAACAAGATAGCGCCTGTACACATTGGGCAAGGAGATAGTGTAGTATATAATGTGCAATCTTTATAAACCGATGCTGGTTGGCGTCCTGCATTTTCTAGCGCATCCATTTCACCGTGTAATACAACAGATCCTTTTTGGATTCTTTTATTATGACCTTGCCCAATTATTTTACCATCATATACCAACACAGAACCTATTGGTATACCTCCTTCTTGGAGTCCCATTTTTGCTTCTTTTATGGTTG
>JAQRMW010000013.1 GCA_028599075.1 Urechidicola sp.
AAGTTCTTTTTACATTTAAAGGAATGTGAATATCGTTATAATTATAGAAATAAAAATTTGTATATTAGCACCCTAAAATTAATCAAAGATAACCCTCTTAAGTTATCTTGAACCTTTTTTTGAAGTGGCAAACATACTTAAAATTCACAAGTTCTACAATAACACTAATTACAATTCAATAAGACTAGCCTTATCTCTATAAAAAAGCCTCGAAAAGGAAGTTTCCTTTTCGAGGCTTTCATTCAAATAATCAACCTTTAAAAAATTTATAAATTATATTTTACAGTAAACATAAATCTACGCTCTTGTACTAGATATCTTGAGGTACTCGTACTAAAGTTTGGCACAAAACTATCTCGGTTAATTGACTTGTTATCTGTTAGGTTTTTACCAGAAACAATAAACTCCCACTTACTATCTGTTTTTTGATAATACAAACTAGCATCTAAAAATGAATAGGTGTTTTTAACAGTATCGTTATCATTAGAATAATTATAATAACTATAATCTGCCACAAAGCTAAAATCTTTTAAAAAGACTATATCTAATTTAGCAAAGGGTCTATCAGTCGTAAATTTGTTATCACTAGTTGATGAAGAATAATCATTAAAACTCTTGTTATACCCTACCTCTAAATTTGGAGCTTTCTTAAAATTAGTTGCAAAACTCAATTGATAATTTTGTGTAAACGATTCTGAAACATCTGGTCGATTTTGTACAAACCCGTTATACTTTGAGTAACTTAAATTGGCACGAGCGTTGACTTTGAACTTCCAAAACCTGCGTCCGTATCTTCCATTAGCACTTACAACCTCATCTGCTAGATTGGAATTAAATGGTGTGCTGACCGTTTGATTTTGCCCTGTGAATTCTGCAATATTTTTGATAGCATCAGTCTTTTTAGAATAACTTACCGAAGCGTTAATATTGGTAAAATTAAACATACTAAAACTAAAATAATCTAACCTAAAAGTATTGTACAGCGCGCTTTCTAAATCTCTGTTTCCTCGAAACATCGCATTGAAATTATTTAAAAGATAGCCTTCTGCTAAATTATTAATATCTGTATACTCTCTAGTCATCGCATAATTAAAGCGTAGTGTTTCTGATTGTTTAAGCTTGTAAATTATAGATAAATCTGGAGTGATATTAAAATCATTATTTTTATTTGATATCCCAAGTTGTTTATCTTTTGTAACATAATTATGGAAAGTAAATCCTGGAGTAAAGGTAAATTTTCCAACAATCGCTTTATAATGTAAACCAAGAAATATATCAGTAAAATTATAGGAAACATCATTGTTTAATTCTGTTTCATCAAAATCAATTTGATTGCCATTTTCTAAAACTTGAAAAATATAAGAGTCAAAATTTTGATAGCTTAAAGAGGTGCCAACAGTCAAATTTAAATTACTTTTTTTATTTAAAATAAAATAATAATCAATTTTAGCATCTAGCTTATTGGTGGTGATGTCTTTTTGTTGCGAAAGATCATAAATGCTTTGCGGCGTTGTTGGTATGATACTCTGAAAAGGTTGAGAATCTCTCAAGAAGTTTAAAAATGGGTTTTCATTTTGGTAAAGGTGCTGTGCCTCTACAGCAAAAATATTCTTGTCATCTACAACTTTATAAAAATCTAAATTTTGATTGATAGATGAGGGTTTTTGACTTTGCCTATTCACAATATTTTCTTCCGATCCATCTACTACAGAATTAATAACTTCTCTTTCTGTCTGTTTAGATAGCTTCATCAACACATCATAATCAAAATGTGTGTCATTATCAGGTATGTAATTCGCACTTAATTTTAACATACCTAATTGTGTTTTTTGGCGTGTTAAATTTGTACGCTCTTCTAAAGTACCAGTTACAATATTTTCAATAAAACTCTCCGTAACCATATCAACTTCCGAATCGTTGAAAATAGAAAAACCACTAAAAGTCAATGATTTTTTGGGGGAATAACTAAAGTTAAACGCACCAAAGTTAGAGGTGATTTCATGTGCCATATCGTTTTGCATCACTGAAAAACCTAGTCCACCAGAACCCACATTAAAATTGGTACCACCACGTCGCATCATATTTCTAAAGCCACCAGTAAAGCGATAATAATCTTGCATGGTAAAAGGAACTTCGCCAATATTATTAAAATCAGTGATGATATTTATACTCGTTTTTGGACTGTAATAAAACAGCTTTGGATGTGCCAAATAGCCTTCGTCTGTTCCAACACCAGCAGTAATTTCACCAAACCAAAAATTCTTTTTCCCTTCTTTCAACTTAATGTTAATTGCGATATTGTCTGAGTCATCACCAACCCCCCTCATTGGGCCAACCTCATTATAATTCCGAAGAACTTCTATTTTATCAACCGCATCGGCAGGAATATTTTGGGATGCTACTTTAGAATCACCATCAAAAAAATCTTTTCCTTCTACCATTACTTTACTTACTGTTTTGCCCTCTACTTCTATTTCTCCACTGTCATTAATTTCAACACCTGGTAGTTTTTTAAGCACATCTTCCAGCTTTTTTTCGGTACCATTAGAAAAAGAATCAGCATTATAAACAATCGTATCTCCTTTAATAGTGATAGGCATTTCGAAAGTAAGTTCAACATCATCTAGTGTATTTTCTTCTTCTTTCAATTCAAAGTTTTTGGTGATGTTACCCGAATTATCAGCAATAAATAATTCATCTGTTTGAGTTACAAACCCAATATAACTCACCCTAAAAGAATAGGTGGCATTGGTAGGTAATACCAATCGATATTCTCCTTTGTCATTGGTTATCGAATACGATTCTACTTTACTTGTACCCTTAACAAAAGCAATTACATTTGCTAATTCTAGTGGATTTCCGATACTATCTTTAATAACGCCCTCTACTTTAACGGTTTGTGAAAATCCTACAGAAGCAATTAAAAAAAGTGCAATAATTAATAGTTTGTTCATGTTTTAGTTGGTGTTTAAAAATGCTCTGTTTTATCAGCGACCGCCTCCTCGTCCATCACGACGTCTACTATTAAACATCTCGCGCATTTCTTTCATTTTTTTAGTTCGTATTTCTTCAAATTCTTTTTGACCGACTTCCGTTCCTTTTTTTGGAGCTTTAATCGCTACTTTTTCTTTTGGATTGATAACAATCTTGGTACATACAATCTGAGTTTTATCAGCATTAATTTCTAATATCAATCCAGGTAATCCCCAATACTCTCCAGGACCGTGACTCACAGGAATCTCTGGTGTGTACCACGCTACTACTTCAATTGTTTTTAAAGAGTCTTTTGGTTTGTCATCTTCTTGAGAGCCTCTTCTACCAAATCTAAACTCGTTATTCGACACTTCTTTTTTAGCCGTTGCTTTAAAACATAAGTGCTTTCCAATAATTTTAGAGTCATCTTTAAACTCCCATTCTAACAGGGCTAAACTATCTTTTACCAAAAACAATTTTCCCATTAAATCTTGAGCCTGAATAAAAGTTTTAGACTTGGTATCTTTAAACAAGGTTCCGCCATCTAGCGATCCCATAAAACTTCTTCCGCTACTTTGCCCAGGTTGTGCTAATTTTTCTTCCTTTTTGTAAAGTGATGTTGAGGTGTTAAAATCTAACTCGTACACATTCTCTAACATGTCTTTCATTCTAGCCTCAATTCTCTTTTGCTGTTCTGGAGTTACTCGGGTGCTATCGAGCTTCAAATCAAAAGTTGTTTTTGTTTGATAGACTGCTTTTCCTTGAAAATTTTGTGCATTTACTGTGGTGCCAATGAGTAACAATATTACCCAGCATCCTTTTAAAATATTTTTCATGATTAAACTATTTAGTAATCCAAAGTTAAGACTTTGAAACGAGGCAATAGTTTAATCTGTTTTATAGTTATCCTCCTATTTGTATATTAAATGTTTTTCCTCCTTCACCTTTTCGTTCTCTACCTCCGTACATTTCTTGCATTTCTTGCATCTTTTTCTGCATAATTTCTTCGTATTCTTTGTTGGTTACAACTTTGCCTTTAGTCGGTGCTTCTATCTCAGCTTTATCTTTAGAGTTCATTAAAATTTTAGTACATAAATAACTCATATCTTCTCCATCATGCAATTCTAAAATCAATCCTGGTAATCCCCAATAATTATCTGGCCCATCACTCACAGGAATATCTGGAGTATACCAAGCAGTAACAATTTGTGTTACGGTAGTTGTTTTAGGGTCTTTAGAATCTTCTTCGTCAACTGCGTTTCCAAAACTCATAGACATACTTTCAACCTCACGAGTTGCAGTTGCTTTAAAGCATAGGTATTTTCCTATTATTTTAGATTCATCCCCCAACACCCAATCGTAGGTTTCTAAATCATCTTTTACTAAAAATGATTTTCCAAAAACATCTTGTTCATCTGCATAGGTTTTTGTCTTGGTGTTTTTATATAATTTGGTTCCGGCTCCACCTCCCAATACCATCACTTTCAATCCGCCTTGATTTGCATCTGTTGGCTTATCTAACTGCTCTTCTTCTTTATACATTGATGCTTCTTTGTTAAAGGTTAAAATGTACGTTCTTTCAAATTGTTTTTTTAGCATTGCTTGCATTTGACTTTGTTGTTCATCGGTCATTTGAGCATTGTCCATTTTCATATCAACCTTTCTTTGTGTTTGATAATAAGCTTGTCCTTGAAAATCTTGAGCTGAAACTGATATTGAGATAAGGATTAAACTCAGTGCGATTAATTTTAATAATAATTTTTCCATGATATTGTTTTTTAGTTTTTCTACTCCACAAATGTAAAGCGCATTTATACAACCTAACGTTAACGAGTGTTAACGAGTGTTAAGCGACCTAAAAACAATTATAAAGTCCTTACATTTGACCCAATGTTAGAAAGTAAATATAAAAATATTGTCTATTTCATAGCATTCACCATAGTGGTTACTATTGGTGTTCAAGTCTATTGGAATATCAAAATTTATGAAGTAAACAAACAGCAACTTACCAATCAAGTACAAGTTAGTTTTGATAAAGCTGTAGATAATTACTACAACAATCTGGCTAAAACAAATGCCCTCACCTTCATAGAAAATGACAGCTTATTTAACGGAGATAGAAGTGTTGTTGTTAAAAGTGGATTTACTAAAAACCAGGTTTGGCTTGATAAGGAACTTGATAGTAACCATACAAATAATCAGGTAAGAGTGTTTACAGATTATAACATACAAATGTCTGAGGGTGACACATTGGTTTTCCCTACATTATTAGATGATTCAAATACAAAGCATCTAGCTGTCATTAAACAAGAATTGGATAGTATCGATATTAGAGCTCTTAGCACAAAAATCATGTTTTCTTTTAGAGAGAGTCATATTGATTTAGAAGTTATTGATAGTTTGTTTAATGTTGATTTAGAAAATAAAAATATTGAACTCAACTACGGATTTAAATTTGGTAATAGGAATCCTTTGACTGAAAAAATCACAGTAATAGATTATAAATTAGATGATTTTCCAGATGAATTTTCATCTGCATATTCTGATGCTGCTTTCTTACCACATCAGTCAAAATTACAATTACTCTATACCGATACAACAATAGAAGTGTTAAAACGAATGTTGGGAAGCATCATTCTGTCCTTATTATTATCAGCAGCTATTATTGGTTGTTTACTATTTTTGCTAAAAGTAATTTTTAAGCAAAAACAGTTGTCAGAAATTAAAAATGACCTTATCAATAATATCACTCATGAGTTTAAAACTCCGATTGCAACTATTTCAGTTGCACTTGAAGGTTTACAAAATTTTGATGTCATTAAAAACCCTGACAAAGCAACCAACTATATTTCAATGTCTAATGAGCAATTAAGCAAACTAAATAAAATGGTGGAGAAATTGTTGGAAACAGCTACTCTAAAAACAAATCAGTTTATTTTAAACAAAGAGGGTGCTGACATTGCAAATATCCTTAAAAAGTGTGTTAAAAAATTACATTTTTCTGGTCTAGAAAAAACAATTTCTTTTCATCCTGAGTCAGATAAAATTTTAGCAAATGTAGATCTATTTCATTTTGAAAACGCCATCAATAATGTATTAGATAATGCCATGAAATATGGTGGAGACACAATAAAAGTGAATCTTAAAAATTCTTTAGAAATTACGATTGAAGATAATGGAAATGGCATTCCACATAATCAACAAGAAAAGATTTTTAATCAGTTTTATAGGATTCCAACTGGTAACGTACACAACATAAAAGGGTTTGGTATTGGCTTGTATTATACCAAAACTATTATCGAAAAACACGGAGGAAGTATTGTAGTTTCAGAAAGTAAAAAAGGGAAAACGGTTTTTAAAATTCAGCTGAGTAAGAAATAAATAATTTGTCTGTTCGAACTTGTCACTTTGAGCGCAGTCTAGAAACAAGACCTTAATAATGAGGTCATAATTAGAATTATATTTAAATACCTACAAGGTTTATAAAACCTCGCAGGAGAAATAGTAACAGTTTATCAATTGTATATTTGAACAAATAAAAAATGAGTAATCATATCAAAATATTATTGGCAGAAGACGAACCTTCTTTAGGGCAAATCATCAAAGAGAGTTTAGAAATGCGAGACTTTGAAGTGCTATTATGTGTAAATGGTGAGGTGTCAAAAGAAGTGTATGAAAGAGAAAGTCCTGATATTTTAGTACTAGATGTTATGATGCCAATCAAAGATGGATTTACCCTTGCTAAAGAAATCAGGCAAGAAAATAATAACATCCCTATTTTGTTTTTAACAGCAAAATCGCAAGTGAAAGATGTTGTAGAAGGTTTTGAAATTGGGGGTAATGACTACCTTAAAAAACCTTTTAGCATGGAAGAATTGATTGTAAGAATCAACGCTCTATTAAAACGTCAAAAAAATAGAAACGAGCCATTTAATATTGGCAACTATTTATTCGATTTACAAAAGCAAACATTAGAATTGAATTCAACTATTGAAAATCTAACCCATCGCGAAGCACAATTACTATGGCATCTACACGAACAAAAAAACCAAACACTAGAACGTTCTTTCATCTTAAAAAAATTATGGGGCGATGATGATTTTTTCAATGCTCGTAGTATGGATGTGTTTATTTCGAAGTTGCGAAAAAAATTGAAAAGTGACGAATCCATCCAAATTATTAATGTCCGTGGATTTGGATATAAGATGATTTGCTAAATCTACAAAGACTTTAATTTAATGATGTCTTTCCCGCGAAAGCGGGAATCCATAATTCTCTTAAAGCTAGATTCCCGCTTTCGCGGGAAAGACAAAATAATAGATAACTACTTTATCAAAAACTTGTATCTTTGAGAGGTATGAAACGACTCTTATTTCTTTTTTCTTTTTTTATTATTTGTAATTCATTTTCGCAAAATCAACAAAAAGCGGATACCATTGGGGCTGATATTTTTGGCGCTTTATACACCTTAAAAAACAACACCTTATTTAAAAAAGTTGATGATACAACAATCGATTACCAAAATTTAGCTTTGGGTGATGTTACTACAGTTGATATTATTAACTCAAGAGAAATTGTCATTTTTTATCTTGATTATAATGCAGTAGTCATCTTAGACAATCAGCTCAATTTAATTACTCAAATTCAATTTGCACAGACTATTTTATTTGTAAATAAAGGGATTGTTAACAACCTATGGAGATATAATGACTCGAAGAATATTCTAGAGTTATACGATTATAAATCGAGAACCATTACAAGTACTTCACAAATAATTACTGATTTTGAACCAGTAAAAATGGAAAGTAATTTTAATTCAGTTAAATTAATTGGTGTTGATAAAACTTTAATGTTCGATCAATATTTAAATATTACAGAGACCGTAATTCATCAAAAAAATGATTAATTTAGCTTTCTAAATTTTCTAACTATGCATGTAGCCATTGCCGGTAATATTGGAGCAGGTAAAACAACGCTCACCAAACTTTTAGCAAAACACTATAACTGGAAACCACATTATGAATCGGTAGATGAAAACCCATATTTAGATGATTTTTATGGCGAAATGGAACGTTGGAGTTTTAACCTACAAGTATTCTTTTTAAATAGTAGATTTAGACAAGTATTAGAGCTACGTAAAAGTGGAAAAGACATTATACAAGACAGAACCATTTATGAAGATGCTAGTATTTTTGCTCCTAACTTACACGCTATGGGACTAATGACCAACCGCGATTTTAGCAACTATTCTTCGTTGTTTGAGTTGATGGAAAACTTGGTAACTCCACCAGATTTATTAATTTACTTACGTGGCAGTATAGAAACTCTAGTAGGACAAATTCACAAACGTGGACGCGATTATGAAAACTCAATTTCTATCGATTACTTAAGCCGATTGAACGAACGCTACGAAGCATGGATTAGCAAATACACCAAAGGAAAATTACTAATTATTGATGTTGACAATCTTAATTTTGTTGACAACCCAGAAGACCTCGCGTCTATTATTGAACGTATCGATGCTCAGATTCATGGGTTGTTTTAGAAATAAATCACGGATTATTTAACATTATTATAAAAAAACTGCAATTAAAACGGCAATAATTAAACCTATAAAAAAGTAATAAGGCTCTCTTTTACTACTCCTAATAGTCGCTTTCATTGCCCTTTTTTCAAGTCGCTTAAAGTGTTTCTTTTCTTTTGATTTCTCAGTTTGTACAGAGGCTCCGTATTCAATCTTTCTATTAGGTTTTACTATCATAATTTACTTCGTATGAATTATTATAATATAATAACTATGAAGTAGCTTTTTTGTTATTTTTATTTTGATAACGATTATAAACAATCCCGATAGCACGGATTTGTAACCCGTGATATCTATTCCAAACAACATCACTAATACACAATACCCTCAGCTACCACAAGAATTTTTTGAGGGAAAAGACAATGAAATGGAAATAGATATTTCGTGAGGGAGCAGAAGTAAGATTTCTCACATTCGTTCGAAATGACAGAAAAGAAAGTCTCTTTGACATCCCGATAATTATCAGAACAGAGTGACAGAAGTAAACAAAAAAAGCCAGCTTACGCTGGCTTTTAATATTTATAGATTCCCGTGTTGGCGAGAAAGACAATTAAAGATTATTGAACTTCTTCAACTTTAACCTCTTTAATCATTTTCTTCTCTTTTTTAATCTTTACTTCACCATCCGTTTTTAAAGCTTCAACTTTTGCGTTTACCTCTTCTTCAGTTCCTTCAACAACTACTTCTTCAGTAACTGTTTCTCCATTCTCTGTTGTAGAAGTTACAATCACAGCTTTTACAGCATCGCTATTTTCAGTTGCATTTACTTCAACTTTAATCTCTTTTTTAATTTCGTTATGAGAAGCTTCTGAAGTAGCAGAATGTCCTCCTAAAATTGGTGCAATTACCAACCCAATCAAACAAGTTAACTTAATCAAAATATTCATTGACGGTCCAGAAGTATCTTTAAAAGGATCTCCAACTGTATCTCCAGTTACTGCTGCTTTATGAGCTTCAGAACCTTTAAATGTCATTTCGCCATTAATTTCTACACCTGCTTCAAAAGATTTTTTTGCATTATCCCAAGCACCACCTGCATTGTTTTGGAAGATTGCCCAAAGTACACCACTTACGGTAACTCCTGCCATATATCCACCTAACATTTCAGCAATAATCATATTGTCCATTCCGAATAACATCGGAACAAAAACAATTACTAATGGGAAACCAATAGTTAATAAACCTGGTAGCATCATTTCTTTTAGAGATGCTTTTGTAGAAATAGCAACACACTTATCATATTCTGGGTTACCAGTTCCTTCCATAATTCCAGGAATTTCTTTAAACTGACGTCTAACTTCCTGCACCATTTCCATTGCTGCTTTACCAACCGCATTCATTGCTAAGGCAGAAAACACAACTGGCACCATACCACCAATAAATAGCATTGCTAAAACTGGTGCTTTAAAAATGTTAATTCCTTCAATTCCTGTAAAAGTTACATAGGCTGCAAATAAGGCTAAAGAAGTTAATGCTGCAGATGCAATTGCAAATCCTTTTCCTGTTGCTGCAGTTGTGTTACCAACTGAATCTAAAATATCTGTACGTTCTCTAACTATTGGATCTTGCTCACTCATCTCTGCAATACCACCTGCGTTATCGGCAATTGGTCCGAAAGCATCAATAGCTAATTGCATTGCAGTTGTAGCCATCATTGCTGATGCTGCTAATGCAACTCCGTAAAATCCTGCCAACGCATACGATGACCAAATTGCAGCAGCAAATAAAATTACTGATGGGAATGTAGAAATCATTCCTGTTGCTAAACCTGCAATAATATTTGTTCCTGCACCTGTACTAGATTGTTGTACAATTTTAATAATTGGTTTTTTACCTAATCCTGTATAATATTCTGTTACTGCAGATATACCTCCACCAACAACTAATCCAACTAAGGTAGCATAGAATACATTCATAGAAGAAACTTCTATAAGACCTTCTCCAAAGAAATGCATTTGCATTGTTTCAGGTAACATCCAAGTTACTAAAAAATAACATGATATCGCAACCAAACCAATTGATGTAAAGTTACCAACGTTTAAAGCTCCCATTACTTGAGCTTCTTTAGCATCGTTGCTTTTTATTTTCACTAACATAGTACCAATAACAGAAATGATAATTCCTGCACCTGCAATTGCCATTGGTAATAAGATAGGTCCTATTCCGCCAAAAGCATCTTGAATATTACCACCCATATCACGGATGATATAATTACCCAATACCATTGCAGCCAATACTGTTGCTACATACGAACCAAATAAATCGGCACCCATACCTGCAACATCACCAACATTGTCACCAACGTTATCAGCAATAGTTGCTGGATTTCTTGGATCATCTTCAGGGATTCCTGCTTCAACTTTACCAACTAAATCAGCTCCAACATCTGCAGCTTTTGTATAGATACCACCACCAACACGTGCAAATAATGCAATTGATTCAGCACCTAAAGAGAAGCCCGCAAGGGTTTCAAGAACTACAGTCATATCATCAACTGATGTCCATTCTCCTCCCATAAACGTATGATAAAAAACAATGAAGAAAGCTGTTAATCCTAAAACTGCTAATCCTGCAACTCCAAGTCCCATTACGGTACCACCACCAAAAGAAACTTTTAGTGCATTTGGTAAACTAGTTTTTGCAGCTTGTGTAGTTCTAACATTTGTTTTTGTTGCTATTTTCATACCAATATTACCTGCAAAGGCTGAGAAAAATGCACCACAAATAAATGCGATTACAATTAACCAGTGCGTAGAAGGCACAACAACAGAAACTCCTGCTAAAGCAATACTTACAATCACCACAAAAATTGCTAAAAGTCTGTACTCAGCACTTAAAAATGCTAAAGCCCCTTCGTAAATGTGATCTGCAATTTGTTTCATTTTTCCATCTCCAGCATCTTGCTTCATTACCCAAGATTTCTTGACCATCATATAGATTAGCCCTAATAATGCCATAACAATTGGCATATAAATCATCATTGATTCCATATATAAATTAATTTAATTTGTTCGATTTTTAAACGGTCGTAAATGTACTAAAAACAAAGTGAATAAAAAACCTCCTAAAACTTAGATTTTTAAGAGGCTTTTTATAAATTGATAAAATTGTTCTCGATACAAATTTCAACTCTTCTTAGAGTTAAAATTCACTCGAACTGACAGCGAAATTTTTATATCGTAAAATTTCCATTTTTCTTATGATCACTTTCTTCGTATCTCTGAATACACTTAGATAGAATTTCACATGCTTCTTGTGAATTACCCCATCCGCCAACATCAACTTTTTTCTTTTCCAAGTCTTTATATACTTGAAAAAAGTGTTCTATTTCTTTAACTTGATGCGGGTTCATATCACCTAAATCATTTAAGGAATTCCAAATAGGATCTGAAACTGGTACGCAAATTACTTTTTCATCAGGACCTTTTTCATCTGCCATATGAAACACCCCGATTGCTTTTACCTCAACAACACACATCGGAAAAGTTGGTTCAGTACCCAACACCAATACATCTAACGGATCTCCATCCAATGCTAATGTTTCAGGAATAAATCCGTAATCTGCAGGGTACATCATTGATGAAAATAAGCAACGGTCGAATCGAATTTTATTCAATTCGAAATCGTATTCATATTTATTTCTGCTTCCTTTTGGTATTTCTATCAGTACATCGAAAGTCTTTTTTTCTCCTATTGTCATTTAGTAATTTTTAAGGCTGCAAAGATAGCAATGCTACATTTAACCAACAATCAATTTTGCTGTATTTTCACTTGCGCCTGCACCTCCTAATTTTTGTTCTAGGTCATAATAATCTCCAAACATTTCTTGGCGATATTGGTCATCAAGAATCTTAAGTAGTTCTTGCTTTAAACGTTTTTCATTAAAATCATTTTGGATTAATTCGGTTACTACTTCTCTATCCATAATTAAATTAACAAGCGAAATATATTTTAAAGTTATAATTCGTTTTGCTATTTGATAAGAAAGCCAACTGCCTTTATAACAAACCACTTCTGGCACTTTAAATAAAGCTGCTTCTAGTGTTGCAGTACCTGATGTAACTAAGGCTGCGTATGAGATTGACAATAAATCGTAGGTTTTATTTGAAATGAATTTTACATTATCTGTTTTAATAAACTGCTGATAAAATTCATAATCCTGACTTGGGGCACCTGCAATTACAAATTGATATTCGTGAAATTTATCCGCCATTTTTAACATTACAGATAACATCTTATTAATCTCTTGTTTTCGACTCCCAGGTAATAAGGCAATGATTTTTTTATCAGATAAATTGTGTTCTCTTCTAAAAGAATCTTCATCAACTTGAACCCTACCTTCAATTTCATCTAACAAAGGGTGACCCACAAAATTTACTTTGTAATCATGCTTTTTATAAAAATCTTCTTCGAAAGGAAGCGTTACAAACATATTATCAATATCTCTTTTAATATCTTTAACTCTACTTGCTCTACTTGCCCAAACTTGCGGAGCAATATAATAATTGGTTTTAAAGTTTTGCTGTTTTGCCCACTTAGCAATTCTTAAATTAAATCCAGAATTATCAATAAAGATAATATGATCCGGATTGTATTTTAGAATGTCCTTTTTACAAAATTTAAACAAGCCTAATATGGTAGGTAAGTTCATAATAACTTCACCGAAACCCATAAAAGCACGTTCTTTATAATGCTTTACCAAAGTACCTCCAACAGCTTGCATCAAATCTCCACCCCAAAACCTAAAATTGGCATTGGTATCTTTTTGCTGCAAAGCTTTCATCAAATTTGAAGCGTGTAAATCTCCAGATGCTTCTCCTGCAAGAATGTAATATTTCATTTTTTTGCTCTTAATAATGGAACGTTAGAACTTCTAATTACAAATTTTACTTTTATATAAATGGATTCCCGTTTTCACGGGAATGACAATTTTAAAGGGTACCTCAACTTAAATATATTGAGGAGTAAGTTTTCAACTACAAAAATTTAAATACAAAAGTAACTACTGCAATAAATATTGTTGCAATCAAAACTCCTCTTGCTCTATAATCTTGTTTCTTTTTTATGAATATCATAAACACAAATAGATTTGGAATTGCCCCTATCGCCAACATCTTTCCTAATAGATTCCAATCTTTTAAAATAGCTACTGTATGATCGAACCCTAATTCTGACACATATTCTACATACACAAAAAACCCACACAAAGTGGCAAAAATTGCGATTGCAAATCCAATGATAATTTCTTTCGTCATTATAAATCCCAGTTATTTAATTTCTGAATAAAATGATGCGCTGTTAAATCAAATTGAGTTGGCACAACAGATATGTAATTATTCTCTAATGCCCATTGATCGGTATCTTCACCTTTATCTAAATTTACATATTTACCTGACAACCAATAATAATCTTTCCCCATAGGGTTTACTCTTTTATCAAAAGTCTCCTCCCAATTTCCTTTTGCTTGTCTACAAATTTTTATTCCTTTAAATTCATTTTCAGACTTTGGAAAATTGACATTTAAAACGATTCCTTCTGGTAATCCGTTTTTTAAAACATCTAAGGAAATTTTTTTAATATCATTTTCTAAATTATCAAAATTAGCTTCCCAAGAATAGTCTAACAATGAAAATCCGATGGCTGGTATCCCTTCAATTCCGGCTTCAAGGGCAGCACTCATAGTTCCAGAATAAATTACATTGACCGATGCGTTAGAACCATGGTTGATTCCAGACACACATAAATCGGGTTTGCGTTTTAGCACTTCTCTAATACCGAGTTTAACACAATCTGCAGGTGTGCCCGAACATTTGTATTCTATTTGGTCACCATTAACTCCTTTTATTTTATCTACTGTCAAAG
>JAQRMW010000130.1 GCA_028599075.1 Urechidicola sp.
AATAAAAACGGTTGGCAACACCGTATAAAATTAATTGCTATATTAGTGCTTAACCAAAGGTCGTTGCTCTTTTGTTACATCTGATTTTCCTTCGGAAAATCCTCGCATACAAAACCGCAACGAAATCATACACAAACACGTTGGCATTCATTAAAAAAGAACTATGGAAAAATCTATGATTATTGGATTGATTATGTTAATATCTATACATTGGATTTGGGCGATAGTTGATTTAACAAAATCAATATTTAAGAAAACTTACTTGAAAATAATTTGGTTTTTGATTGTTATTCTTTTTCCTGTTTTAGGTTCAATTCTTTATTTTCAAATGAAAAATAGATTTATTAATAGGAGACGTAGAAAATTTCAACCAAATTTTGACAAATCAACAATAAATAAAATTGATAATTAAAAATGAAAAAGACAGATTACCCAGGAGTATTTTTAAGAGTAAAAGCAGCGATCATTGATTCGATTGTAATAATTCTTTTTATGGCAGTAACGACTGATTTATTTTCACGATTCGAAAATGTGCCAGATTACGCAAAAATGATTGCATTTACACTTATTTTTATATTATACGACCCTCTAATGGTTTCATTATTTGGTTCAACAATTGGTCATAGAATAAGTAATATTAAGGTTCAACGATTAGAAAATGGAAAAAGAATTAATATTGGATTAGCAATTGTTAGATTTTTGATTAAAGCAACTCTAGGGTGGATTTCATTTTTTACAGTTTCAACGAGTGAGAAGAGGCAAGCAATTCACGATTCAATTGTAAGTTCGATTGTAGTTTATGATGATTAAAACGAAATGCCAACAATGTACATAAAAAATAGCTTCATTTAGTAAAATAGAATGTTTCTAAACCTAAAAAATATTAAATTTAAACATCGGAAAATAACGTTTTCAAAAACGCTACTTTTCATGTACTAAACCGTTAGGTGCAAGCGGAAAACAGCCGCACAAAAGCAAAGAGTGCTATCGCACACATTGCTTTCTTCCCAACGCAGAATGAGATTTTTTTCATAACTTGCAACAATAAACAATAAATAAAAACGAACAAAAGTGCTTCTAAAAGAAAAGATATCGATTGAAAATTTTGAAGATAAAAAATTCAAAATCAGACTTATAGAATCTAAAAAAGATACGGAAGCTGCTTTTACGCACTATTTGCATAATCATAGAAATGGAGTTTCACAATTCTATAAACCTGACGCAATAGAGCACGTTAAAAATTTATTTGAATATAAATTTCCAGAAGAAGAAACTTCAACTTTAGCTGCCGAAGAAGCTCTTCAATATTTGATTTTTCAACAAGAAAATACTCCTTTTCCCGCACCGAAAAAACCTGATTTTAAATTCATTGACCTTTTTGCTGGAATTGGAGGATTTAGATTAGCATTTCAAAACCTTAAAGGAAAATGTGTCTTTACAAGTGAATGGGATAAATATTCAAAACAGACTTACCAAGCAAATTTTGGTGAAGTTCCATTTGGAGATATTACCAAAAAAGTAACTAAAAATTATATCCCAGACGGATTTGATATTTTGTGCGCAGGGTTTCCTTGTCAAGCATTTTCAATTGCAGGAAAGCGTGGTGGATTTGAAGACACAAGAGGAACCTTGTTTTTTGATGTTGCGGAAATAATAAAAAAGAAAAAACCGAAAGCCATATTTTTAGAAAATGTAAAAGGTTTAAGAAGTCACGACAAAGGAAAAACTTTAGCAACAATTTTAAATGTTTTACGAGAAGATTTAGGATACTTTGTTCCTGAACCGCAAATAATGAATGCAAAAGAATATGGTGTTCCTCAAAACAGAGAACGAATTTTCATAGTTGGATTTAGAAAAGATTTGGGAGTTACAGAATTTGAATATCCAACCCCAATTAAGAAAAAAGTAACACTTGAAAATATTTTAGAAACCGAAACGGTTTCTGTAAAATATTATTTATCTGAAACTTATGTAAACACTTTACGAAATCACAAGGCAAGACACGAAAGTAAAGGCAATGGATTTGGCTACGAAATCATTCCAAACAATGGAACTGCAAATGCAGTTGTTTGTGGCGGAATGGGAAGAGAAAGAAATTTAGTTTACGATTTTAGATTAAAAGATTTTACACCAATAACTCATATTACGGGAGAAGTTAATAAAGAAGGAATTCGTAAAATGACACCAAGAGAATGGGCAAGATTACAAGGGTTTCCAGACGATTATAAAATTGTTGTTTCTGATGCTCAAGCATATAAACAATTTGGTAATTCGGTTGCAGTTCCTGCAATTCAAGCAACTGCAAAAAAGATTATAGAAAAACTTAAAACTTTATGATTACAGGAAATAAAGGCGAATGGAGTGAAATTTACACTCTTTTCAAATTACTTGGCGACAAACAATTATTTCTTGGAAATAAAGACATTGAAAAATTAGAAGGAATAGTTTATCCTATTTTACGTGTTTTAAGAACAGAAAATAACGGAGATTTTGAATACTCAATTCAAGATGAAATTATACTTATTTCTGGCGGAGAGGAAGTGTTGAAAATTGCTATTTCAGAGTTTAAGGAAAAAGCAAAATTCTTGCTTGACAAAATCAAGATAAACAAAGAAAGAACATTTTCTGTTCCCGAAATTGAAGCATTTATGCAATCCATAAATTGTCTTTCCTTAAAAGCTAGTTCAACCGCAAAAACTGATATTACAATAGTTGTTCACGACCAAAGAACGAATCAACAACCCACTTTAGGTTTTAGTATAAAATCGCAATTAGGAAGTCCTTCTACTTTACTCAATGCAGGAAAAACTACTAATTTTGTTTTCAAATTAACTAGTCTCATTGATAAAACAGAAATTGAACGCATTAATTCAATGATGGTCAAAAGAGGCACAAAAGAATCGGCTGATTTAAAAGGAAGGGTAAAAGCAAATTTTTTCAAACAACCTAATTCTAATTGATAGTAAACTACCGGAAATATTATCTCAAATCGTTTATGAATTTTATTCAAGCGACAAATCAAGTGTTTCAGATTTAGTAGAAAATACGAACACTAAAAATCCTCTAGGTTTTGATATTGCTAATGACCATAAGTTTTATGAATATAAAATTAAAAGATTTTTAACTGACATTGCTTTAGGAATGATGCCTTCTAAAGTTTGGACTGGACAGTATGATGCGACTGGTGGATATTTGATTGTAAAAGAGAACGGAGATGTTTTATGTTACCATATTTACAACAAAAATGAATTTGAAGACTATCTTTTCAATAACACAAAATTAGACACGGCAAGTTCGAGTAGACACGATTTTGGAACAATATTCGAAGAAAACGGAGAATTCTATTTGAAACTTAGCTTGCAAATTAG
>JAQRMW010000131.1 GCA_028599075.1 Urechidicola sp.
CAAGTTCTTTTTACATTTAAAGGAATGTGAATATCGTTATAATTATAGAAATAAAAATTTGTATATTAGCACCCTAAAATTAATCAAAGATAACCCTCTTAAGTTATCTTGAACCTTGATTATTATTCGTTATTTTTCTCTTTTCTTCATTACCTTTTGTCTTGATACAAAAGAAACAAAAATCAAGACTTCATATAATTTTGGAAACAATTACGGTTCGTTACGCTATATTTTAGGATGCATTTTAGTTTTAAGAATATTTTGAAGTTATTTCCATATTTCAAGTATAAAAAACATCGTGCTAGACCCCCTAAAATATTACTCTCCTCTCTCCTATTGTTTTGCCAAAATTATATGAGGTCACTTAAACATCTTATTTTAAATTTATCTTTTCAACACCTTCTTAAACTGATAAAAGAACCGTTCAATAAGGCGTAAATCTTCGGTGATTATTTGTGCAGTACCTTGCATTTCTTGCTTAAATTCAATCTCTTTATTGTAAGATGTTATAAGTTCTTTGGGTAACGATACATCAATCAAGTATAGACCGTCTTTATTTGGAATTAGAGAAATGTTTTTTACAGTTCCTTTAAGTGCTCCAAATTCAGTATCAGGATAATTCTCTAATTTTATATTCACGATTTGCCCTATTTTTATCTTTCCAGAGTTTCGTGCAGGAGTTTTTAATTTTGCTATAAAAGAAGAATTCTCACTTGGAATGATTGTAAACACCAAATCTCCTTGAGTTACCGTTTGATTTGCTGTCCAAAAGTTTGAAAATGATACTTTTCCGTTGATGTCAGATGCTAAAACATATCGATATTCCCAATCTTTGATTGCTTTTTTTAGTTGATTAAAAGATTGAATGACATTTTTCAACAAACTCATATCTTCCTTTATTCGATTAATTTTAGTACCTTTAGAAGTATTATGTGCATTACTTATTGCCTCACGAATTTGAGAAATTGAAGACTCAAAATTTTTATAATTACGTTCTGCTTGTGCATATTCTAATTGCTTATTTTCATAATCTTGTGCAGCAATAACTCCTTTTTCAAATAATGATTTTGTTCTTTCTATATCTTTCGATTTAAAATTGAGTTCTGTTTGATTGATTTCCTTTTGAGATTTCAGATTGCTCAATCTTCTATTTAATTCCGAGATAGAATATCGATTTGCAGTTGCTTCATTAGAAAATGGTTGTAATTCTTTGTTTAATTGATATTGAAGATAACTGTTTTCAAAGAGCGCATATTGAGATTCTATTTCTCCGAGAAATAAGATTGGCAGACTATCAATAGGAAAACTAAAAGACTTATTAGTAATTTTAATAGTATCTATAATTGATTTTAGGTAAAAAACATTTTTATAATTTGCAGTATTTTCAAGAATTGCTAATGGTTGATTGTTTATAACTTCATCATTATCTTCAACTAAAAAATCAGTAATCTTTCCTGTTATTTTAGCATATTCTTTTTGAGGCGGAATCTCAGTTGTTATTAAAGCGACTGAAGTAATAATATCAGGATATTTTACAAACCAAGAAATACCCAAAAGCATCAAGATCAAGGATAAAAATAACACATTTCCCCAACGTATCATCCAATGAGGTACTTGTGTTAAGATTTCTTGAACTTCTTCGCTCCTGAGCTCTAATTCTTCAATATGTTTGTTTTTTATAGACATCTATTTACCAAGTTCTAATTGATTCTTAACCAAATGATAATAATTCCCTTTCTGCTTCACTAAATCTGTATGATTTCCAACTTCTACAATTTTCCCTTTATCTAACACTACAATTTGGTGTGCATTTTTTACAGTACTCAAACGATGAGCAATCACAACTACGGTTTTGTTTTCAAAGAAGGTATTTAGTTTCTCCATAATTACCTTTTCGTTATTTGCATCTAAAGCAGAAGTTGCCTCATCAAAAAATAAGAAATTAGGATTTTTATATACTGCACGAGCAATTAACAAACGCTGTTTTTGTCCAGTACTTAATCCAACACCTTCCATTCCTGTTTTTGTGTTGTATGATAATGGCAAACTCTCTATAAATTCTCCAATATTAGCAACATCTACTGCATGAGCAAGTTTTTTCTTATTAACTATATCCACACCAACAGCAATATTATTAGCAATACTATCACTAAAAATATAACCTTCTTGCATTACAACTCCACATTCGTTTCTCCAAGCTTTTTGAGAGATGTTTTTTAAGTTGTAATTACCAATTTTTATTTCTCCATTATTTGGGTCATAAAACTTTAGTAACAACTTCATTAAGGTTGTTTTCCCACTTCCGCTAACACCTACAATGGCTGTTGTTTTGTTTGCAGGGATTTGTAAATCCAATTCTTGTAAAACAAGTTGATCGGAACCTATATACCGAAAAGACACTTTAGACAGTTCTATATTCGCATTAAGTGGTAAATCTGTTATTTTTTCTTCATCTTGTTGCTCTTCATCCTCTTTATTGTGGATTTCAGAAAGTCGTTCCAATGATATTTTTGCATCTTGAAACTCTCTGATAAAATTGATTAGCTGTGTTATTGGAGAGTTTAATTGACCTACAATATAACTAATAGCCAACATCATTCCTAATGTAATATTTCCATCAACTACCAATTTTGCAGAGAGTATAGTAATTAAAATATTCTTTAACTCATTTATAAAACTGGAACCAACGCTAAGGTATTGCTCTAAGGATAAAGTTTTTACAGAAACTTTATATAGTCTCGCTTGCACAAATTCCCAACTCCAACGTTTCTTCTTTTCAGCATTATGTAGTTTAATCTCTTGCATTCCATTAATTAGTTCAATAACCTTACTCTGCTCTTCACTATCTAAAGAAAATCTTCTATAATCTAGTTCTCTCCTCTTATTTAAAAATAAGGTTCAAGATAGTTTAGGGAAATTTATATCTTTGTAAATTATTGAGAAACAATGAAGAACAAGTATATTTTCCGTTCCCGAATTTCTGAGAAGAAATTTAGACAAATTTTAA
>JAQRMW010000132.1:0-5345 GCA_028599075.1 Urechidicola sp.
TCATGATGATGTTTATTAGCATCACCAATTTAGGTGAAAACACCATTACTGTAAAACTTTGTTTTATAAAGTTTTACAGCCATTTTTCATGATAACTTGCGGATTTGAGGTAGCTATCGGGGGATCACGGGAAAGACAAGACTTCTGTCATCTGTTAACTATCAACTGTCTTCTAACAACCTACAAAACCCTCTTCATCACCTTTGCTTTGGCAACTGTTTCTAGCCACTCATTTTCTGGGATACTATCTTTTGTGATACCTCCACCTATAAAAAGTGAAACTTTATTTTTATGAGACTCAACTTTCATACAGCGAAGATTTACAAATAAATCTGTGGATTCCTTTCCTATTTCTCCTAAATAACCTGTATAATAATCTCTATCATAAGGTTCATTTTCTAATATAAATTTTTTAGCAACTTCTTTAGGCAAGCCACATGTTGCTGGAGTTGGGTGCAAACTTTCTATTAAGCTATTAAATGAATTTGAGTTTGGTAATACTCCAGAGATATCTGCACGTAAGTGCAATAAATTTCCTGCTCTAACCATATAAGTATCTGAAATAATTATTTGTTGATTTTCGAATTTAGATGCGATATAATCAACCACAAATTGATGTTCCTGTAATTCTTTATCACCCCAGGCAACATCCATACTACCCTTATACTCTTGAGTTGATGCCAATGCCATTACTCTAAATTCATTGCTGCAGATAGACAATAACCTTTCTGGTGTAGCTCCCATCCACAACCCAGAAATTGGATGAAACCAGCAATATACAAAAGCTGTTGGATAGGCATTTAAGAGATTAGCATATACTTTATAACAATCAAAATCTGTGTTTTTCAAAACCTCTTTTCTAGACAAAACAATTTTCTTAGCTTCTGAGTTTTTGATGAAATTAATTCCGTTTTGAACCAATTCTATATGTGCCTCTCTTTCGTTATAAGAATTTAAACTAGCTCGCTTTATTGTAGGTTTTTTAACAAACTCATTTATTTTAAAAGTAGAAACCTCAGCTTTAGAAAAAGGAATAAACAAAGATGTTTCTTTATTGTCAAAAGGCGCAAACACAAAACCCTTTTCTTGCCCATCATAAACTTCATAAATCTCCAAATCATTTTGAAAAATCGAATGGTTGATTTTATCATTTGGTTTGCGATACAACACAAACGGAATATTAGAAGCTATAGACTCTTTTATTTTATGTTGTAGATTTTTCATTCAGAAATCACTTTTAGCAATTCAAATTTTATCTCATCAAAGCGTGTCCAAATCAAATCATGTCCAGCTTCTTTTATGGTATGTAATTCAAATTTATCAGCATTGAATTGTTTTTGAAGTAGGATTGAATTCTCATAAGGTACAATCCAATCTTTGTCTCCGTGTATTACAAAAATTTCAGCTGGGTTTTTATTCCAAAACTGTTCATGATTTTTTAAATCAGTTGGATGATTTAGCTTTTCTTTGGATGCGGTTTGCAACATTTTAGGCATCATCCAACGTGTAATCTTCCACTTATATAAATTCAAAAACCAAAACATTGGCTCAATTTCTGAATTAACCGCAGGTGCCAACAATATTACTTTCTTGTACTCCTTTTGCGATGCCAAAGCAATTGGACCTCCATAAGAATATCCAGCTAAAATTGTTTTTTCAATATTGAATTGCTCAGTAATTGAATTCAATAAAGAAACTTCAAAGTTAATATTTTTTACATCACCCAAATTATTATCGCCATAGCCTACTCGCTCATAAGCTATTAAATTGGTGTTTGAATTTAAATCAACATCCAATAAATATTTCTTAAAATCCATTGCAGAGCCAGGGCTACCATGAATAAATATCAAATTAGGCAAGGTTGTATCTAACACCTTTCTTGTAGAAATTACTCTGAATTGTTGCTCTTTAAATTCTTGATATTCTAATTTTAATTCGATAGTAGCTTCAGAAAAAATGTCCCTTATTTCATCATCAGACTTAGATTGAAAGAAGATATTAATTAAAACTAAAAAAGTAAGCAACACTCCAAAAAAAAGGATGGCTACTATCTTAAAAACCTTTTTAAAAAACCGATGCATTATGATTTCCTTTTGTCCAAAACAATTGCAGTTAGCTTACACAGCGAAATCAAATTATCAGCATCATCAGTAATTTTGATTTCCCAAAGCTGAGTAGTTCTTCCTTGATGAATGGGTTTAGCAGTTGCTGTTACAAATCCTTCCTTAATACTCTTTAAGTGATTTGCTGAAATCTCTAAACCACGCACAAAATATTTGTCGGTATCAACAAACAGATGTGTTGCTATACTCCCCACGCTCTCAGCTAAAGCAACAGATGCACCCCCATGCAAGATTCCATCAGGTTGATGCACCGCAGGAGTTACTGGCATTTTAGCGACCACATAGTTATCTCCAATTTCAGTAACTTTAATTGACAAGGTTTCCATCAAAGTATTGGCCAATACCGTATTATTTATATAATCTAAAGTGGACTGTGTGCTCATATTTTTATTTTCTAGAATGGTAAAAGTAGTGATAAAAATAGAACTTTTAGCTGTTGAAATTATTGTATTTTTGCAACCATACTTTACAAAAAATGAATTATAAAATACGTGCAATTTTAGATGTTGAAAAAGATGTAATCAGAGACATCGAGATTCATCATTCTGAAAATTTAGAAACTTTACATAAAGAAATTGCAAATGCTTTTGGGTTTAATGGGCAAGAAATGGCTTCGTTTTACATAACAGATACTGATTGGAATCAAGGTGAGGAAATCCCGTTATTTGATATGGGTGATTCTATTTCTATGCAAGCTTGTAATCTAAAAGATACACTTACCAAAAAAGGAGAAAAGCTGATTTACGTGTACGATTTTATGGCAATGTGGACATTTTTTGTAGAAGTATCAGAAATCAATGAGACTCCTAAAAAGGAAAGTCCAAAAGTAGTTTTTGCTTTTGGTGATGTTCCAGAAAAAGCACCAGAAAAAGAATTTGTTGCTGACAAACTTGATAACGGATTTGGCTCAGAAGATGATGAGTTTGAAAACTTAGACGAGTTTGACAATATAGATGATTACGATTTTTAATCACTCTTTAAAAAAACTCGATTTTAAAAAACCTAGACCATAGCCTAAAAATTGTGTATAGGTTGTTATTAAACTACAAAATGCCGCTTTTAAGTTTCTAGATTGTAATAGAGCATCAAAGAAAATTACCAAGAAATAGAATGCAAATGGTAAAATAAATATCCAATGCAAAAATAAGGCTAAAAGGATGGCTATATCAAACCCGATGACAAACAAACTTGGAAACCAATAGGTCAATTTTGCTGAATCAGGATATTTTTTATTAAGATAAGGGCGTGCAGTTCCAAAATTAAATGTCTGCTTATAAAATGCTTTGATATTGGTTCTTCTTTTATGATATACATAGGCATCTTCAATAAACTGAGTTTTGAATCCTGCTGACCAAAGCCTAAAGGTTAAGTCAATATCTTCTCCATATTTTAATTCTGAAAAACCATTGGTAGCCTCAAATGCTTTTTTTGAAATTCCCATATTAAAACTTCGAGGTTGAAATTTTCCTACTCCTATCTTCTTCCCTCTAATTCCGCCAGTTGTAAACAATGATGTCATAGAAAAGCTGATTGCTTTTTGCCAAGTATTAAAAGAAATATGTGCTTTATCTGCACCTCCATAAGCATCCGTAAAATTTAAAGTTAAGGCTTTATAAACATCACTTAAATAATGTTTTGGAAGTAACACATCAGAATCGAGAATGATAAAATAATTACCAGAGGCTTTTTGCATACCCATGTTACGAGACAGTCCTGCACCTGTGTTTTCTTTAAAAAAATACTGAATCGTTAACTCTTTATCATATTTATTTACAACCTCATTACAAGTATTCTCCGAGCCATCTTCGACAATCAAAATTTCAAAATCTTCATTAAAATCTTGTTTGGTAAGGCTATATAATAACTCCTCTATTTCTTGAGGTCTATTATAGACTGGGATTATTAAAGAGAATTTCAATTGCATAGTATACAAATATAGAAAAAGCATCCGCCATAGGCAGATGCTTTATAATCTTTTCAATAAAATATTAATTTCTTGAAGGATAAATTCCTTCTAAGCAAATAATATAATTGATTGTTAAGTAAGGTTGCATATTATTTACTGGCAAATTGCCCCCTGTATTCCCAACCATTGCTCTATTCATTGTTGCATTAGAAGACAAAGTAGAATATGATTTATTTGCCGAACTATTAGAGGCAGGTAAATTACCATTTGGTAATCCTTCGTCACCTACCTCAGCAACAGCCTTAATAGCATGCGTATGTGATGGCAGGTTTCTCACTGAGATATTTACATTCTCTGCTCCACCTTGTTGCCCCAACTGTTTTCTAATAAGTCCTGGGCCCGAGCCTGAATGTACAGGCACACGTCCTCGTAAATCTGGTAGTGCAAAAGTAGTTCTACCATCACCACCATAGGTAGTTCCTAAAATAGAAAACAATGCTTGATGCTGACTAATTGCTAATAACTGTCCGTTACACAATGCCCAACCTCTTGGAGCAAAATTACCTGCAAACATTTTAACTTCTCCAATCATTGCTTCTTGAGCATTTATTGAATCGCTAAAACTAAAAGCGGTAATTAAAAACAAACCTAAAATAATTTTTTTCATGATAAAGGGTTTTTTGATTTGGTGTTGAATTTACATAATAAAAAATAAAGGTACAAAAAAAAGCATCCGCCATTGACGGATGCTTATATAATAAAATACTATAAATAGTTTATTGTTTTACAACTCTATAACTACCTAATTGTTCACCAACTTGTACTTTTACAACATACATACCTGTTGGTAAATCTGTCATATCAACTTGAGTTTGCAACTGTTGTGGTTGTGCTCTGATAACTTCTTGCCCTAATAAATTATAAATACGAATATCTTCAATAGCATCTAAAGCTCTAAAACGTAATATATCATTTACAGGGTTTGGATAGATAGAGAAGCCTATTATTTCATTATCTTCTAAATAAATCATTAGCTGGGTTTGGATATAATGTAAGAGTATTAAAGATTTCTTCTTCTTCAATTTCAAGAACCGTATCACAAACAGAAACCTCAACTAAATCAATAGACATATCTCCATGAAAACCACCTCCTGCGCCTGTGTTTTCAAATTCGATATAAATTATTTGTCCTATATAAGCCGTTAAGTTAACACCAGCTTTAAACCACGGGTCAGTTGATGCACTTTGGTATTGACCAGACCAAGTCATTTCATTAGTAAATGGGCCACTTGGCGATGTACCTATACCAACATTTA
>JAQRMW010000132.1:5445-17990 GCA_028599075.1 Urechidicola sp.
TAAGCCGTTAAGTTAACACCAGCTTTAAACCACGGGTCAGTTGATGCACTTTGGTATTGACCAGACCAAGTCATTTCATTAGTAAATGGGCCACTTGGCGATGTACCTATACCAACATTTAAAGTCCCCATCTGCGCACCATACGCATGCAAATAAAATGTCAACTCTGCAGCTTCAACAATATTTAATCCAGATAAATCAATTGCTGGTGATACTGCAGAAGCAGTGGCTGTACTATTTCCAGAAGCCTCATAATTCATATATGTTGTACCACTATGAGCTGCGTCTGGCCCCGTATTGGCAGATGTTGCACCGCCTGTAGAAATAATTTCCCACGAACCGTCAGTATTTCCAGAGTAAACAATATTTCCTGTCCACCCCCCCGAATTATCATCAAATTCTTCTGTATAAATAACTGTAGGTCCAGATGTAGAAGGTGTACAACTAATTCCTTGAGCTGCATCTGGTGTAGGTCCTGGAGCTTCAAACCAAACACTTATTTCAAAAGGGCCTAAATCTGTGGTCCCTGTGAAAGGAGTATCAGAACCCTCTACCATAACAATATAGGTTGAAGTATCATCTGATTGAAAACTCACTTCAGATTGCAATCCACAAGAATCATCATTCTCTGCAATGATTGTTGCTAAAGTACAGTCAGAAAATATAGTTATCTTGGTATCAAAACTTGGGTCAGTAGCGCATAACCCAACATTTACAGTTTGAAACGCTCCGGGTGTAATAAAATAGAATGCATCTGGGCTAGCATTACCCCCTTCACTTCCTTTACCTGTGGTATCGCCAGAAGTAAAAGAAAACTCTCCGTCATTTGTCAATTCTGTTGCACCAGCACATGTACCTGATTGTGGATACGTGCTAATAAAAAATAAGGCCGTAGCCAAAGTCATGTAGATTTTTTTCATATCTTTTAGGTTAGAGTTAAGAAATGAGGGACTTTGGGGAGGTTTCAAATATACAAATAAATAGGACTTCACCTATTTATTTGTATTTTAATTGAATATAGTTTTTAATTATTATTCTTTAGAAAAGTTTTCCATCACCTTGGTACTTATTCCCATATTTGAGAATCCACCATCGTGGAAAAGGTTTTGCAAGGATACTTTTTTTGTCAAGTCAGAGAACATAGAAATGGTATAATCTGCACACTCTAGTGCGGTTGCATTTCCTAACGGTGACATTTCTTCGGCATATCTTATAAACCCATCAAATCCTTTTACTCCTTGTCCTGCAGTAGTGGCTGTAGGTGATTGTGAAATAGTATTTACTCTCACTTTTTGATCACGTCCAAAGAAATAACCAAAGCTACGGGCAATAGATTCTAAATAAGATTTGTTATCAGCCATATCATTGTAATCTGGAAAAACACGTTGCGCAGCCATATAAGTTAAGGCAACAATTGACCCCCATTCATTCATGGCGTTACTATTATAAAGTACATTCATTACTTTATGAAAAGACACTGCAGAAACATCCCAACCTTTGGTTGTAAAGTCATAATTTTGGTCTGTATAATGGTTACCTTTTCTAACGTTTACAGACATCCCAATTGAGTGTAATACGAAATCGATTTTACCACCTAAAATTTCCATAGATTTATCAACTAGGTTTTGTAAATCTTCCATAGAAGTAGCATCTGCAGGAATCACTTGCGAACCTGTTTGCTCTGCCAATTGATTGATTGTTCCCATTCTCATAGCGATTGGTGCATTTGTCAAAACAAATTCTGCTCCTTCTTCATGAGCGCGTTCTGCAACTTTCCAAGCGATTGAATTTGAATCTAATGCTCCAAAAATAATTCCTTTTTTACCTTTTAATAAGTTGTACATACTACTTTATTTTAGTTTGATTTTTTATTTTTTTTAAAACGCAAAGGTAACTATTTAATTCAATAATTCTCTTGCATGTGCTTTGGCTGCATCAGACAAATCTTTACCACCTAACATTTCGGCAATTTCGCTGATACGCTCACCACTATCAAGCTTTTTTAATTGTGTAATAATCTGCCCTGAAACATCCTCTTTATATACTTTAAAATGATGTAACCCTTTACCTGCAATTTGCGGTAAATGTGTGATACTAATCACTTGCATATCTTTACTCATTTGCTGCATAATATCGCCCATTCTGTTTGAAATTTCTCCAGACACACCCGAATCAATTTCATCAAAAATAATGGTTGGTAAATTTATATAGCTTGCTAATATTGATTTTACTGCCAACATAATTCTAGATAGTTCACCACCAGAAGCAATCTTTTTTAACTCCCCATAATTGGCACCTTTGTTTGCAGAAAAAAGTAGTTTTAACTCATCTTTACCGTTTGACAAAAATAAATCTGTAGCCAAAAGCTTAAACTCAAAACGAGCATTTTCCATTCCCAAACTTTCCAATATTGTTTCTAACTTAGATTTGAATTTTGGAATAACTACCTCCCTATTTTTACGAATGGTTTTTGCCAATTTATTTAAATCGACAGAAACCTTTTCAATCTTCTTCATCTTCTCACCCATGATTTTTGATGAGTTTTCTACCTCGTAAACTTTTTCAGAAAGCACTTCTTGAATTGCTAGTAATTCAGTTATTGTTGCAACAGAATGCTTCTTTTGCAAATCATAAATCATTTGTAATTTATCATTTAGCTTTTCAATCTCTGACGGATTGTATTGTACAGCTTCATTTAAATTTTCAACTTCTGATACAATATCCTTAAACTCGATTTCTAAACTTTGGATTCGCTCAAATAACTCTTTATACTCTTTAGATAATTCTGCTATTTGTTGCAGTTTAACCTTAAATGTATTTATCAAACTCACGATGCCATATTCTTCATTTTCGGCAATTTGATAAGATTCGTCTAAACTTAACTTTATCGTTTCTACATTGTTTAATTTATCTAAAGTGGTTTCAATTTTTTCTTGTTCACCCACTTTTAAACCAGCCAATTCTAACTCATTAAACAAATGTAAATTATATTCATATTGTTGCTTTGCCTCAAGCTGTTTAGACTCAATTTGCTTCAATTCTTTTTGTAACTGATTGTACAAAACCAATCCGCGTTTATAGGATGCTATTTTTGATTCGTTCGATGCCAATGCATCAATTATTCTGAATTGAAATTGCGTATCAGAAAGCTCTAGTGTTTGATGTTGTGAATGAATATCTATCAACTTCTCGCTTAAAGATGTCAGCACATTTAATGTAGTTGGAGTATCATTAATAAAGGCACGAGATTTACCCGAGGGCAGAATTTCTCTTCTTAAAATAGTAAGTTCTTCATAGTCTAAATCTTCGGTATCAAAAAAAGATTTCAATTCGTAATCACGAATATTAAACTGCGCTTCGATAAAACATTTCTGAGTCGCATCTTTTAAATAGGATACATCTGCACGTTTACCCAACACCAATCCTAAAGCTCCTAAAAGTATCGATTTTCCTGCACCTGTTTCTCCAGTAATAATTGAAAATCCTTCATCAAAAGTAACATGTAGTTCTTGGATGAGCGCGTAATTTTTTATTGATAGTGAAGTTAGCAATGACTTAAATTATTTAGTGAATGCTATTCTATTTCATTCCATTTTGAAATATTGACCGCTGAAATTCTACTCAAAACTTCTTTTAAATCATCAGTTTCATATCGTGGTCCGCCAGAATAAATATTGACAATCTCTTCGGCCTTAGCATCCATAAATACTCGTACTAAAGGCGCTGTTGGCCTGCGGTCATAGATAACTTTTAACTGCCTTATCGCTTTATCTACATTTTCTTTTGCCAATTTTTTATCATCAAACATAATATCCAAGCCTTCAAAATGATAGGTAAACATCGCATTTCTAAACCCGGTAAATGTTGGTGACAAAATATCAGTTATCAACTTATACCTTGTAATACCGCTGTCATTAGCTCCCCAACCTTTATAACCACTTTGTTGCGCTTGATTCATTGCATTTTCTGCCTGATCATAATATGGATTTCCGCCATTTAGTTGAAAAGAATCTGCATCAATCCCTAAAATGGTATATACATAAAAAGCAACTACCTGAATTAAATTCGAATCAAAACCATTAGGGTTGTATTCAAAATTTTCGAACTCGGTATAGCGAAAAGAAAAATCAGTATCTCTAAAATTAAAGATAGATGAAAGATAAGTAGAATTGTAAACAGGTCTAACAGATTGCACTTGAATGTTTCCTTTAAATTCGTTAGATGCCAGTTGCTCTTGCAACGTAATAGTAAATGCACAATCGATTTTTTCTTGGGGTAAAAAATTACGGTTTGTCCATTTTTTTTGATTGATATAATCATTCAAATCTCGCTCTAAGGTTTGAAACACTTGTTTGTTAGATCCTGGAATGTTATCAGAGATAATTGTGATTCTCGCATTTATTTCCTGACCATTCACCTGAACAGCTACAAAAAAAACTAGTAAAATTTTTAAAAAATGCTTCATTAGATTCGGTCTAGAATTTCGTTAAAAATATCTTGAGCAACTTCGGCTTTAGATTTTAGACCAAATTCGGAAATTTTTTCGGATTTATCGATAACAGTTATCTTATTTGTTTCTTTTTTAAATCCAGCTCCTTTGTCTTGCAATGAATTTAAAACGATTAAATCTAAATCCTTCCTTTTTAATTTCTCTTTTGCATTTTCAATTTCATTATCGGTTTCTAGAGCAAATCCAACTAAAAATTGATGCTGCTTACTATTTCCCAATGAGGCTAAGATATCTTTTGTTTTCTCTAATTCAATCGACATTTCAGCAGATTTCTTTTTAATCTTAGTAAGTGAAATTTCTTTTGGTTTGTAATCTGCAACTGCTGCTGATAATATTGCAATATCAACAGTAGCATAAAAGTTATGTGCTTGTTCAAACATCTCTTGTGCAGTAACAACATCAACCCTTTTAATAAAAGAATGCTCTACTGTTTCATTAGTAGTACCAGTAATTAAAATAACTTCAGCGCCTAAATTTGCTGCTGTTTTTGCCAATTCGAATCCCATTTTACCAGATGAATGATTTCCAATAAAACGCACTGGGTCAATTGCCTCATAAGTAGGACCTGCTGTAATCAAAACTTTTTTACCTTTTAACGGCAATTGTGATAAAATATCTGCCTCCATAAAAGCTATGATATCTTCAGGCTCAGCCATTCTACCTTCACCTTCTAATCCACTTGCTAATTCACCACTCGCTACGGGTATACAAATATTTCCAAACTCTTCTAACTTAGAAATGCTCTCTTTTGTTGATGGATGTTTGTACATATCTAAATCCATGGCAGGGGCAAAATAAACTGGGCATTTTGCCGACAAATAAGTTGCCAACAATAAATTATTGCTGGTACCATTTGCCATTTTAGAAAGTGTGTTTGCAGTTGCTGGAGCAATCAACATATAATCAGCCCAAAGGCCTAAGTCAACGTGGCTATTCCAAAGTTCATTCTCTTCTTCTTTATCGTAAAAAGTAGAATGTACAGGGTTTTTTGAGAGAGTAGATAATGTTAAGGGTGTAACAAAATCTTTAGAAGCAGGTGTCATTACAACTTGTACTTGAGCACCTGCTTTTATAAAAAGTCTTACTAAATAAGTCGTTTTATAAGCAGCTATTCCAGCGGTTACGCCGAGTAAAATATTTTTACCGCTTAAGATAGACATGTGTTATTTAGTTTCTTGTTTTCTGTGGTATGTACGGCTTTCTAACCATTCTTCAACAGCAATTGCAGTTGGCTTTGGTAAGCGCTCGTAAAATCTAGAAACTTCTATTTGTTCTTTATTTTCGAACACTTCTTCTAAACTATCGTTGTGTGTAGCAAACTCCTCTAATTTATCAACCAATTCTTTTTTCAATTCGCCGTTAATTTGATTTGCTCTGTTTGCCATTATTACAATAGCTTCGTATAAATTGTCAGTTTCCTTTTCAATCGCTTCTCTGTTATACGTAACTGTAGATAACGGTGCTTCTGAATTTTTATAGTCCATTTTTATTTATTTTCTTATGGTGTAACTACTAATAATGAATAGTCTGCTAATTGTTCGTTTATTTTATCTAACAACTTATTAGACTCTTTCATATATTCTGATTCTGGGTAATTTCTATTAAATCTTTCGTATGCTTTTACAGCACTTTTCAATCGCGCTTCTTTCTTAGAAAACACACTTTTCATTGCTAAATCGTGTGATGCTTTGAATTTATAAAACATAGCCTCTTCGCGAAAAGTTGTTCCTAAATAATCAGAAACTAAAATATCGAATGAAGTAATTGCTGCAGTATAATCTTCAATATGATAATATTGTTTCGCTGTAGCAAATGCTTTCTTTTCTAATTTATATCTTAAGTCTTTAATGTATTTATTTGCATCTGCAATTCTTTCTGAGTTTGGATATGTATCTATATATCGCTGCATAGCATCTAAAGCTTCGTTAGTAGATGTTTGATCTAAACTAAAAATTGGAGAGTCTAAATAATAGCTATGTGCTGATAAAAATGCAGCCTCTTCTCGCTTAGTACTCTTTGGATAATTTTTAGTGAATCGGTCAAAATAATAAGAAGCTAACGAATATTGTTTTGTATTGTAATACGAATGGCTAATCATATATTGAATACGTTCCATTTGAGGTTTCCCTCTATAACCGGTCATTATTTTATCAAATAATTTAATGGCTTTGTCGTATTTCTCGGCTTCATACATTTCTGTAGCCAATTTATATTGCTGCTCAATCGTCCCTTTATTCAATACTTTATTGTATTCACCGCATGATGACAACATTAAAGTAACAAATAATAAGGTCGCTATTCTCTTCATTTTTTGCATTTGGCAAAAGTAGGTATTAATTATGGATTATTAAAATGATTTTTCAATCGCAATTTGATGAACAAAAGTAAGTTCATTTCTAATCAGAACGCATTTAAACCTTCATAATTGTTTGTTAATTAATTTCTTTAAAAAGATGTTAGATCGTTCCGAATTTTCGGAACTCAAAGACACAAGACAAAAGACTTGCTTTCAAAAAATATTATTTATAACTATCTATAAAATTAGAAATTTTTTGCTGTAAGCTATCAGTAGCTTTTACCAATGGCAAACGCACCTCATCTTCACAAATATCTATTTTTTTGAGTAAACTTTTTATTCCCGCGGGATTCCCTTCTTCAAAAATTAAATCGATACTTTCTTCCATCTTGTGCTGCAATTCATAAGCTAGCTCTTCATTTCCATCCAAACATAACTGAATCATTTTAGAAAAATCAGCAGGCAATCCTTGACCAATTACAGAGATAACTCCAGAGCCTCCTGCCAATGTAATTGGCAAGGCAATCATATCATCACCAGAAATCACCATAAAATCTTTTGGTTTGTTGTTTAACAATTCTAGGGCTTGTTGCATATCACCTGCAGCTTCTTTTACTGCAAAAATATTTTTAAAATCATTCGCTAATCTCAATATGGTTTTTGGCTCCATATTTTGTGCAGTTCTACCAGGAACATTGTATAAAATAATTGGTAGTGGACTTGCGTTAGAAATAGCTTTAAAATGTTGATATATACCCTCTTGGGTGGGCCTATTATAATAAGGAGAAACTGATAAAACGGCATCATAAGCAGACAAATCCTGAGTCTCTAAAGCCTCAACAACTGCCATAGTATTGTTACCTCCTAAGCCCAAAGCCAATGGTAAGCGACCTGCATTAACAGCAATGATTTTTTGCTGCACTTTTAGTTGTTCTTCTTTAGATAATGTTGCAGGCTCGCCCGTAGTTCCTAACACCACTAAATAGCTAATTCCGTTTTCAATCTGAAAATTAACCAAGCGTTCAAGCGCATCATAATCAACTGATTTATCAGCATTAAAAGGTGTTACTAAAGCGACTCCTGTTCCTTTAAATTTTTGCATCAAATTTTATTTAAAATCTTTAAATATTTTACCAACTCGTTGTGAAATAAATCTACATTCTCTTCACCAATATTAATCATCAAATCCAAAAATTCATTCTTATTACTATCTAAACCAACTTTAAATTTTGCGTTTGAAAAAGCTGTTAGATAATTTAAATACAGATTGTCATTTGTATAATTCAACAATAAATCAAAATCAGATTTAATCAACTTTTCAATTACCTCATTCTTTAATTTTCCTAATAATGAAAAGTCCTTTTCAGTCAATTCGTATTCATAACTTGTGTCCGATTCTTGCTTTGTTCTAAAAAGTATTGTTGCTACTTTTGAAACATCAATATTTAACTTTTTAGAAATAATTTGATTTAAATTTTCTTTAGAATTATCATCTACTAATATCAAGACAGAATCAATCCTATTAATAATATCACTTTTTACAGAATTGCTTTTCAGCAATTCTTTTACTGTTTTTTTTCGGATATTGACTTTACGAAAACCCTCTAAAATCATTTCAAATTATTTACCACAAAAATAGCTAAAACAGTTCTTTAAATTTTAACTTTTTAATTGAATGTAATATAATTAACAAACTTCGTCTAAAAGTTAAATTAAAAATATTATGAATACAAAAATTATACTGGCAATAAGAATTATTATTGCAATTATTTTAGTGCAAACTTTATACTTCAAATTTACAGCTCATACTGATAGTATTTTTATTTTTTCGAAAGTTGGATTAGAACCTTATGGGAGAATTGGCATCGGAATTTTAGAGTTAATTTCTGCTATCTTAATTTTGATTCCGCGCACAATTTGGCTTGGAGCACTCCTTACAGTCGGACTAATGTCAGGTGCAATCACAATGCATTTAACTCAACTTGGAATTGAAATCAACAATGATGGTGGCGCCTTATTTTATATGGCTTTAGGAGTGTTTTTATTAAGTGTTTTCACCCTCATAAATCAACGAAAAAACATCCCAATTATAGGCAATAAACTTTAACTTGCATTTAACAATAAAAAGTTTATATTTACTCACTTATTTAAAATTAACAAAAATCATTGAAAAAAATGGGGAGACCAGCAACAAGACCAGCCAAATTAAGAGACGGTTTTTATATCGAAGTACGTAATAAAGGAGCAAAATCTGGTATTAAAATTAGACGTGATGATCGCAATGCTATGTTAGATGCTGTATCTGAATATAGACGTATCAAAGAAATCACAATCTTAGGTGAGTCGAAGAACGACAAGTGGCTTGAAAAACCAAAAGAAGCCGTTTAAACCCATCTTTTCTATATCGGATGAAAAATATTTTTTCACTCATAGTATTTGTTCTGTTATCAGTAAATACATTCTCACAAGTATTCGAATTTTCGAATAATCATTTTGCATTGCTTGTAAAAGATATAGATAAAAGCGCAAAATTTTATAGTGAAATCCTTCAACTTGAAGAAATAAAAACTCCAAAGGGCATGCCAGATACTGTTAGATGGTTTGTATTGAGTGATAAAACTCAAATACACTTAACAGAATCGGATGAAAAAATAAAAATTCCTAAAGGGCTCAACTTTTCCTTATCTACAAACCAGCTTGTAGAATTCATTAATCTATTGATTACAAAAAAAGTTTCTTTTGAAGACAGGTTTGGAGAGGAAACAAAAACTACTAATAGAAGTGATGGAGTAAAATTAATATACCTTCAAGACCCTGATGGCTATTGGATTGAAATAAATAATGATGTAGAATAACAGTCTATTCTTCACTGTTTAGAATCACCGATTTACAAATTAAATACTGAGCAAGTATATAGGTAATAATAACTATTACCGGATAATACTCTTGTGATTCATAAAACTTGTTAATTGCCAATAAACTATCTGAAACTACAAAAAATACTGCTCCAAAAAGCAAATATTGACTAGTATTTGATTTTGATATTAAATGATTTAGCAAAGACACCACACCAAAAACTGAGATGACCAATCCGTAAATCACTACCGGAATCAATAGTTCTCCCAAACTATCTTTTAATAAAAAAAGCAATCCCATATATGTCCCTAAAAAAGGAATTATTACTATGATTTTTTGTTTTAAGGTGGAGGTTTTTAGCATACCAACAACCATACTTATGAATAATATATGTGCCAACAAAAAAGAAACCAAACCAAGCATAAAAAATAGTTCGGTATCATATAACAACAGAACATCCCCTAAAAAAGAAAATAATACTGCTCCTATAAATAACTTACTTTTTCTTTTAACCGACTTAATATAATAGAGCAACAACGACAGTATTATTAAAGGCTTAAAAATAAATTTCAATATCTCATAACCCGAAATTAATCCTATAATATACATTATGGAAACTAGGGCAAATAGCCCTAAAAAGTTTTTGTTGTTTTTCATAAACCTATATTTATTATTCTAACATTTCTAAAAATTCATCTTCACTTATTATTGCTACTCCCAAACTTTCTGCCTTTGTTCGTTTACTCGGTCCCATTTTATCTCCTGCAACAACATAGCTTGTTTTTTTAGAAATAGAGCTCGAAACTTTTCCTCCGTTATCTTCAATTAATTTCTTCAATTCATTTCGACTTACCTTTTCAAAAACACCTGAAACAACAAATACTTCTCCTGCCAATTTATCTGTTAAACCAATTAATGATTCTTCAGAAACTTCTAATTGAACTCCATATATTTTTAAGCGATCTATCAATTGCATGTTTGACAATTCACTAGAAAACTCAACAATACTCTCTGCAATTCTATCGCCAATTTCATCGACAGCAATTAACTCTTCAAAAGTTGCTCGCATTAAATTATCCATGGCTTTAAAATGTTTTGCTAACTTTTTTGCAACGGTTTCTCCAACAAATCGAATCCCTAAAGCAAACAACACTTTTTCGAAAGGAATCTCTTTTGACTTCTCAATCCCTTCAATCATGTTTTGAGCAGACTTCTCTGCCATACGTTCTAACGGAATTATTTGCTCAACTTTTAAATCATATAAATCTGCATAATTCCGAATCAATCCTTCTTTAAAAAGCAACTCCACAGTTTCTGCTCCTAAACCATCAATATCCATAGCCTTTCTACTGATATAATGTTGGATACGACTCGTAATTTGTGTTGGGCACCCATTTTCATTTGGGCAGTAATGCTTGGCATCGCCTTCTTTTCGAATCAATAAAGTTTCACAATCAGGACATTGAGTTGCATATTTTGTAGGTTGAGAATCTTGAGGTCTTTTGCTTACATCTACTCCAACAACTTTAGGAATAATCTCACCTCCTTTTTCAACAAAAACAGTATCACCTTCTCTAATATCTAACTTTTCAATTTGATCTGCATTATGTAGTGATGCTCTCTTTACAATGGTACCTGCTAATTGTACGGGTTCTAAATTTGCCACTGGTGTTATCGCTCCAGTACGCCCAACTTGATAAGTAATTTTATGCAAAACTGTTGATTCTTGTTCGGCTTTAAATTTATAAGCAATTGCCCAACGTGGAGCTTTTGCAGTAAAACCCAATTCGTCTTGTTGATGCAAATTATTCACCTTTACCACAACTCCATCTGTTTCATAAGGCAGGTTACGGCGCTCATTATCCCAATGATTTATAAATTCTAAAACAGCATCAATAGTCTTACAAACTGTTATTGCAGTTGGCACTTTAAAACCAACTTGTCTTGCAGCATCTAGGGTCTTAAAATGCGATTCAAACGGAATCTTATCTGCAACTACATGATACAATAAACAGTCTAATGGTCGCCTTGCAACCTCAGCACTGTCTTGTAATTTTAAACTTCCACTTGCTGTGTTTCTCGGATTTCGATAAGGTTCTTCTCCAGATTTAATTCGATCTTCATTCATTTTATTAAATCCATCTAAAGGTAGAATTATCTCTCCTCTAATTTCAAAGAAATCCATAAAATGAGTTTGTAATTGTAGCGGAATAGATTTAATGGTTTTAATATTAATTGTAACATCATCTCCTTGAAAACCATCACCACGAGTAACTGCATTTACTAGTTTCCCATTTTCATAACTCAAGTTGATTGAGGCTCCGTCATATTTTAGCTCACAAGTATATTCTAAATTTTCTACGCCAGTAATTTTTTGAATTCGCTTTTCCCAATCTTGCAAATCTTCTTTAGAATACGAATTGTCTAAAGAGTACATTCTGTTTTTATGAGTTACTGTTTTAAAATTCTTGGTAACACCTCCTCCTACTCTTTGCGTGGGTGAAGTTGCATCAAAATATTCTGGATTTTCATCTTCTAATTTTTGAAGTTCTTTGAGTTTGGTATCAAACTCAAAATCTGAAATAGTAGCATTATCTAATACATAGTAATTGTGATTGTGTTGTCTTAATTCTTTACGAAGTTGATTTATTTTTGTTTGTATTTCTAGACTCATTTTCGTTTAAAATAGGAAGTCTAAAAATACGGATTAATATCATGCTCAACATCCATTAGCGGTAATTTTATCATCATAATGATACATATAAATTTAGGTTCAAGATAGTTTAGGGAAATTTATATCTTTGTAAATTATTGAGAAACAATGAAGAACAAGTATATTTTCCGTTCCCGAATTTCTGAGAAGAAATTTAGACAAATTTTAAA
>JAQRMW010000133.1 GCA_028599075.1 Urechidicola sp.
CATTTGAAATATGCCCAAACCCTGAATAATCAGTTGCACTGAAATAATTGTTTACAAAATAGTTACTTGGTGTTGCCAATACATCTACATTTGATGCTGTTTTGAAACCTCCGGCTACCACTTCTTCTACTCTATCCATTAAAATATCATAACCATCTACAGATAAACTAGAAATAGTTGGGTCTGTAAAAATTTGATTTGAAGGCGCGCTTGAATATGTCCAGTTTGAATGTCCATCAGCTATGTCACCAATATTATTGTTCCAAGACCCAGCAGTTGCTGAATTCCATCCAGACATACCCCATTTTAAAGCTTTTGTATCGCTATAGCCATACATACGCAATAATGAAGTTGCATAACACGCTGTTTGTCCTGTATAACAAACCATTAAGATTGGTTTACCATTCGCATTTACAGCTTCTGTTAAAATATCTGCAAAAGCAATATTATTTGCTCCTTGTATATGCCCAGAATTAAATGCTGCGCTTTCTCTAATATCTAAAATATAGTATGTAGCTAAAAAGGTGGCTAAATCTGCATCTGCTGGTGCGCCAACTACAAATTTTGTTTCTAAACTACCTATTATAATATTAATGTCTAACTGATTAGCAATCATATAATCTTTCATTATGGTAAATGAAGGTGTAGCTATTGGGTTTTCTGGATTAATATCATCACCTCTATCGCATGAGGTAAGAAACAATGCTGGTATTATTAATAATCCTATTAGTACTAATTTTAAATTTTTCATGATTAAATATTTTAATTGTTTGTTTTAATTTTTACTATTCGATTACTGGATACATATTTATTTCTTTTTTTGAAAAAGCACTTGTTTTATTTGCTTTCAACACTTTGTTCATAAAACTATTTGCTCCATAAGCAATATTATTAGTGTCATATCCTAGTATGTTTAAATAAGCCACTACATGTGCTGCTCTTTGACCTGTTAAGCAATAGATTGCTATCTTTTTATCTGCTGGAAGTGTATTTAAATCAACGGTTGATGATAGTGAAGTGCCTGGTTCATATTGGATTGCACCAGGAATATGTCCATTATCATAAGCTTCTACTGTATTATAATTAACTATATAGTAATTACCTAGATTTTCAAATAGGTCTGGTGTCTTAACTATATACTCTTTATAAGGTGTTGCAAAAGCTTCTTCTAATCGTACTTTTAAGATATCTTTTGCTTCTGTCTTTCCTGTATTAATCGTTGGATAAGAACTAGCGTCTGCCTTAGTATTAGCAGTAAGCTCAATTTTATCTGCGAAGTCACTATTTGTATTTTTGGTCCATGAGTTTTCTGCAAAATCAGCTCTCCAAGAACTCATTCCCCATTTCATGCTAAACACATTATCATAACCAGCAATTCTCAATAAACTAGTATAATAAGCTGCTGACTGACCTGAGTAACAAATCATCACAATTTTATCAAAATCATTTGGATTAATTTCACTTTCGAAATAAGTAAGTAAATCTGCTGCTTTTACATTTTTAGCGTTTTTTATATGGCCAAATTCAAACCAGCTATCGCTACGTATATCTATTAATAAGTAAGTAGAGTTTTTATAATTTTTTTTGACCTCATCTGCATCTATTATTGCAGTTGAAGCATCAATATTTATAAAAACTCCATTGGTTTCCATATATTCTAAAAGCACCTCAAACTCATTGGGTGGATTTAAAATTTCGTTTTCAAAATTTGTAAGATTACTTGTAAAGCTGCTTGAAAAAGCAACTGTAGAAATAATTAGGGCTGTTAAAAAAATTGATAATTTTTTCATAATTCAAGGTTTAATATTTAACTAATTGTTTATTCTAATTTGAAGTAAAATTATATTGTAAACCCAATTATTTTTATGATAATTGTCATTTTGATACTATTTATATTCGTTACGCACAGTAACAATTGTTACATTGAAATGTAACAATTGTTACACATAAAAAATTGAAAGAAATAATGATTTTTTAAAATCAAAAAGAGTGTATCTATTTGATTAAGTGAGAGTTGCAAGATTTTATTTTTACTACAATTCAAAACTTAGAAGTAGAATTTTAGGTATCAATATTATTTTTAAATAACTTTGATTATTTAATAAAAATGAGAGGAAAAAATATTTATAATTTATTTTTTTAATGCAAATTTTACGGCATATTTAATATGTTAGCAATTAAAAACTAATACTTTTTTAAAAACGATAAAGGAGAAGAAGTTTGGATATTTTCTAAATCTATTAATTAAAAAAGATGCCTTATGAGAACCATAAGACATCTTTCAAAAATCTAACAAAAAAACACTATAATTATAAATAAAACAATCTCTAACAGCCTCCCTCAGGAACACGCTTTTTCTTCTTTGGAGCTGTTATGACTTTTTTAGGCTTTTTCTTCTCTTTCACAACAGTTGGTTCTTTATCCATCAAACTTTTTAAAACCTTAGCATAGTTTACCGTAGGCTTTTCTAGATTAACATCTTTTACTTGAAATTGGTTGTTAACAAAACTCGTTTCTATACAAAGCACCATTGCATTCTCATATCCTAGCTGGTATAGTAACATCCAAGCACTATTAGCTTCATCTGGGTGTTCTCCATACAAAATCGCTTTTTTACCTGTATCACCTAATTCTTTTAGAAAAGAGCCACTCTCTTTTTCTAAAGCATTAATTGCTGATATGTTTATTGCTCCATCTAAATGACCTTTTGCATATTCATAATTACTACGAATATCAATAATTTCATAATCAGTTACTACCATCTGTTCTAAATCATTCTGAGATATTATATAATCTTTTTCAACAATTTTTTCTAAAGTTTCTTCGGCACTTTTTTCAAAAACATACTCTGGTTTTTTAAAAGTCAATACTGCTATTACAACTACGAGTAAAAATAAAACTGCAGAAATTGACACCCTCTTTGTTCTTTCTAATTCTTTCATGATTTACATTTATTATATGAAACGTCTCTTTAACAGTTTAACTGCTAACAACCTCCTTCAGGAACTCTTTTTTTCTTTTTCTTAACTGTAATAACTTTCTTAGCTGGTTTTTTCTCAGCTTTAATTTTAGCTTTAGCTTCAGTTTTTGGAACACCAACTCCAAAATACATTCCTGCTGCTTTTCTAAAAGAATACAGCTCAAATTCTTTTTGAGAATCTGTTTCTTTTGGCTTCTGAGGATCTATAATTGTATTAAACCATTCATTTAGCCCACCACTTAAAACATAAAGGTTTTTATAGTCAAGCCTATTACCTAGCATCCATACTTCATTTGCATAAAAGTTGTCATTTGAATAAAGAACAACATCGTAAACATCTTGATTTAAAAAGCCATTAAATTCTTCGTCAAAAAACTTTTCAAGAGGAATGTTGATTGCATTAGGCAAAGTAAAGTCATCGTACTCTTCTTTTGAGCGTGTATCAACGAGCAACAAAGTTGGATCTTGATTTATAATTCTATCTGCTAGTTGATCTGTACTAATGTATCTCTCGCTACTTACAGCTTGTTTTACAAATACTAGAGGACTAACACCTTCGCTTCTTGTTTGCTTTGGCAATAAGACTAAGCCTCCTGCTAGAACAACTAATATTAGTGCCAATATTTGATATTGTCTAGCGACAATTATTTTTTTTGATTTATACTTTTTTGACATGGCTATATAATTTTAGTAAAATACTTTTTTAACTTTTTTTCTTATTATATCTGAAATAACAAAAGAAACTAATGCTATAATGGTAAATATGAAAATAATCCAATAGGGCGATATACCTAATGAGTCAACTAAGGTGATATTTCCCAAATTAGAACCTACAAACAATGGCTCTAAAACATCAAACAATTCAGCAAAAACGAATATCCCTATCATTAAACCAATGGTAAATACAATACCATCTATCTTACCAATAGCAACGGCACATAAACTTGTTCCTGGGCAAAACCCTCCTGCTAAAAATCCAACTCCCATCACCATTCCTCCAATTATTGCAGCCCATAAATAAGTTGGATGGACATATAGTTGAGTAATATCAACCAAGTTTAAATAATCCATATAAAATATCCCTATTACTGCAACAACTGCTGAAGTAAAAAATACTTTTAATACTACAAAGTCATAGCCATAAAAAACACCTGCCAATTTTCTTGATGATGAAAATCCAGAAGCTTCTAATATATAGCCAAAAGCCATACCTATTAAGATTGCTATTACGTAGTTCCACTCTAGTGGAATTAGTCCGTTAGGAATTAATGGTCCCATAATTTATTTTGTTTATTAATTTATTAAATCCAATTTTTTCTAAAAAAGTATGCTACTATAAATCCAGTTCCAAAAATGGAGAGCATCGTAATAAACCCACCTGTTGATAAAACTGCCATACTACTTAATGCTGCACCACTTGTACAACCTCTTGCTATTTGTGCTCCTAAACCAAATAAGATACCACCTCCTAAAGCAAAAAGCAATCGTCTTTTACTTGTAATTTTTGGAGAGTGATCTACTTTCCATTTTATACGTCCTGTAAAAGCACCAGATAAGAAAGCTCCTAACAAAACTCCAATTGCCTCAAACACTAACCAATTGTTCATAGGAGAAGAACCGTCTTCACTAAGAAACTTACTGAAATACTCATTACTATGAGCGTGTGTTGTTGCAACTGTATCAACAATTGTTACTACTCCACTTTTTAATGCTCCACTAGCACCTAAACCTCTACCTGTTAAATAAAATGTAAGGATGATTAAAAGGCCCATTAAAAACCCACCGAAATATGGATTCCAATAAACGTGTCTATTTTTTTGTTTTTTATTTTTCATCATAATAATTTAGTATAAATATCTTGTTATTTGGCCTGCCTCTACCATTACCATCCTAAATACAAGTCCGCCCATTAATATTAAAATAGCTGGTATTGCAATTGGAATTTTATAGCCCATTAGCTCAACCCCTTCTAGCAATGCTGGAAAAATTAATCCGAGTATAACTACAAATACAAAGAACATAACCGTATATGGTCCACCAAAAATTAAATTAAGAGCTTCTAACTGCACTTCCGATCCAGCATACATTCCCATCAACATATGAATGATTAAAAATATTTCTAAAATGATAAGAAACAAATCAATTTTACTAATCATACTTTGTTCATAATGATGTTTTGAGAGTAATAAAATAACAGCAGCTCCTGTCGATAATCCGGAGACTAAGAATAAGGGACCTAAAATTGCATTATTCCATAAAGGACGCGCATTAAATGCTGATAACAATATACCTGTATAAACACCTAATATAATAGCTAATGGCAACATTGCCAATGCCATTGGTTTTCTGTTCTTAATAAAAAATGCTTCCCATTTTTTAATAAAATCATATTTCCAATCCCATTTAGGGAACATTTCAGTGAAATAACTAAACACCCAAAAAATTGAAATAAAAGTTATAATTAATAAAACCCAAGCTCCCCAAGACATAGGAGATTCAATTCGGATTGTTGTATATAATCTCCACACATATAACTTATGTGTTAAGTCATAAAACAATGCTGCTAAACCAACACTTAAAGCAATTGGCACAACCAACATGGCTTGTTTAACAGTTGCCTGGAATTGTTTTTCTTTTTTTAATATAGTTACTAAAGCTGCGAAAACCATTATCCCTGCTGCCAATCCTCCTAAAAATAAATATAAAGAAATTGGGAAATGCCAAACCTCTAAGGATGGATCAATATTTGGGATATTTCGTCCGCTAATGAATATTTCTTCTTTCATGATTGAGATTTGTTAAGTTAAATAATACACATTTGGTTTTGTCCCAGATTCTGGTGCTAATACCTTTTGTGTTCTTGTTTTTAATAATTGCGACACTTCACTTTTAGGATCATCTAAATCGCCGAAATACATACATTTTGTTGGGCAAACTGAAACACATGCAGGTAATTGCCCTTTTTCGAGTCTGTGATGACAAAAAGTACATTTATCAACATATCCTTCTGGATGTTGGAATCTAGCATCATAAGGGCAAGACTCAATACAAGCCCCACAACCAATACACTCATCTGGTGTTACTAATACAACTCCTCCTTCAACAATATGACTAGCCCCAGTTGGACAAGTCCTAACACAAGGAGCATTATCACAATGATTACACCTTTCAGATTTTAATTCTAGTTCTACTGTTGGGTAAGCTCCAGTTACTGTTTCAGTAACCCAATCTCTACAATACCCTTCGGGCACATTGTTTTCGGTTTGACATGCAACTACGCAGTCACTACATCCAACACATTTTAATGTGTCTATTACCATTGCATATCTCATACTATAGCTTCTTTATGTGGATTTTCAGTTCTAAATTTTACAAAATTACCTCTCATTCCTGTTCCTCCCATTAATGGATCGACAGTTACTTTAGTAATTAACTCTGTGTCACTCATTCCTTTACCAAATGCTCTTGAAAGTTTTTTGTTATTATGTCCAAAACCATGGTACATATAAACAGAATCCCATCTAATACGCTCTGTTACTCTCACCTTTATTGAAAAAGTTGAAATAACTCCGTCTTGATTCTCTAACCATACTTCTTGATTATTTTTTAACCCTTCAACTCTCGCCACCTTAGGATTTACCCAAAGTTTATTTTCATCCATCAAATCACTTAAATTCGGATTGTTAATTGTTCTACTAAAAGTATGCATTGGAGAACGACCATAATTTAATCTATAAAAACCTTGATCTGGATGATCGTGTGATGTGTAAACTGGCATTGGATCGAAACCTTGAGCAGCTAACTCTGGCGAATAAAATTCTATTTTACCAGTATTAGTTGCGAATTCATAGTCCTGACCTTTTTCTAAGAACATTGGTCCTGATTTACGCTCAAACATTTTAACTCCAATTTTTTCCATCTCCTCTAAAGAAGTTCCCATCTTTTCTAATTGCCAAGAGATTACATCTTTAAAATCATCGTAAGCAAAATAGTCTCCTAAGCCCAATTTCTCGCCAATCTGTTTAGACATCCACCAAGCTGGTTTCGAATTGTATTTAGGTTTTGCTGCCGGCATTCTCAATGCAATAGATGGCTCTCTATTGGTGGCAGATCTAATTCCGTCATAACGCTCTAGGTAAGTACACTCTGGTAAAACAACATCTGCATAACCAGTAATTTCCATTGGCATGGTATCCATAACTACTATGAACTCTACAGCATCTATTGCTTTTTCAATGATCTCTTTCTGCGGAACAGTACTCACTAAATTGGTACCTGCAACAAACCAACCTTTAATAGGGTGTTTATCATTTTCGCCAGGAATTGAAGCTTTAATTACTTCATTTGTAATACCCATTTCAGCAAAAGGATATTTTTCACCTATCGCTTCCCATCCCCATTTTGGATGTGGATAAGGTGGATGTGGGTATTTTGGAACTTTTATTTTTTCTTTAAAATAGAATCCTCCTCTGTTACCCCAAGAACCCAATAATCCGTTTAGAATTGCAATTGCTCTTTCTCTTTGTGAATCATCTCCATACCATGTTACATGACGTCCAGGATGAACGATAGTTGATGGTGCAGCAGCTGCCATTGCTCTAGCTGTTTTACGAATTTCTTCTGGCTTGATGGTTGTAATACCATACGCCCATTCTGGAGTAAAGTCTTTAACGTGTTCTTTTAACTCATCAAAACCATATCCATATTGTTTTACATAATCTTTATTATAAATATCTTCATAAATTAAAACATGCATCCATGATAATAACAAAGCAATATCTGTTGATGGCTTTATTGCAAGCCAATGTTTAGATTTACTTGCTGCCGTAGAAAATCTTGGGTCAACCGTAATAATTGTTGCGCCATTATCAATTGCATCAGCCATTTCTTGCACTTGTGTATTGTGCATGTTCTCACCGATATGAGCTCCAATTAACACCAAACATTTTGTATCTCTTATATCAGTTGGCTCTGGAGAGCCTACCCATGCTCCAAAGGTTAAACCAAATCCTGTTTCTCTTGGCCCTCTACATTGTGCATATGCAGGTTCTGCAATTGTATCTGAACCATATGCTTTAAATAGGTGCTCTAAGTGACTTCCAGGTGAACCGTGTTTTAACAGTGCCATGCTTTCAGCACCATAATTATCTTTAATGCCTTGCATTTTTGAAGCAACTAATGTAAGTGCTTCTTCCCAGCTTGCTTCTCTAAAGGTATCTTCAGCACCTTCGTTTTTTACTCTAATTAAAGGAGTTTTTAAACGATCCTTATCAGCATACATTCCTACACCACCTGTACCTCTTGGGCAAAGACGCCCATAACAATGTGGGTCAGTTTCATTTCCAATTAACTGCTTAATGTTATCGTCTTCATCTGTGTATGCCCATGCGGCACATTTCCAAAAACACACTTCACAGTAGGTTGCTGTTCGCTTTAAGTTTCTAGCACTTGTTGCAAGCAAATTATTCTCTGTCAAGCTTTGACCTATAGATTTAAAAGCTGTTCCGAAAAGAGCAACACCTGCTGCTCCGAAGGAGGAGATTTTAATAAATGATCTTCTAGAAGTAGTCATAATTATATTCGTTTTAATGATGATACAAAGATATTTCAATCAATTACTTTAAAACATGATAAAAATCAGGTAACTTATTGATTATCAAAATTCTATATGTAACTCAGGTTACATATTAAAAAAAAAATATATAGTAAAAAGTATATCAGAAGATTAGCTTTTGTTTTGACTATAGAAATAATAAAATTGTAAATTTGTTTTTTAAATTAAATATGAAAAATAAAAAAAACAATATCTATTTTTTATTAATAGTAGTAATTCCGCTAATACTTTTTCTAATATTCAAGACAAGTTCTAAAACAGAATTAATTGATAATGAAATTGAATATGTTTCAATTAATAATATAGGAGAAGAATCTTGTTTGCAATGTCATCAAAACACAAAAGGATATTCAAAATATCACGACCCTAAAATTATAGGATGTATTTCTTGCCACCTCGGAAATCCAAATACTGATGTTAAAGAAGAATCTCATAGAGGAATGGTTTTAATTCCTGGTAACTTATCTGATGCAAAACATACTTGTGGAAAATGTCATGAGGATGAATTACACAAAGTAGAACACTCGTTAATGACCACAAATAGTGGAATAATAGCTGTTGATAAATACTTTTTTGGTGAGGCAGACTCTCTCGATTACCATTACCATATTAAGGATATTAAGGACTCTCCATCAGACAAGCATATTAGAGACCTTTGTGCTAATTGCCATTTAGGAGCTGAGAAAACAGACTTTGGTGAAATCAATCAATTAAGTAGAGGCGGTGGATGCAACGCTTGTCACTTAAATTATACCGAAGATTCTAAAAATGATTTGGAGAACTATCTATCATCAAACAAAACAGATTTACCAACTTTTCATCCATCTACAGATGTTTTTATGAGCAACACTCATTGCTTTGGCTGTCATAGTAGATCCAGTAGAATTTCTACTAATTATGAAGGTTGGCAAGAAACCCTATTAGATTCATCTGATATAATTGGCAAAAAAGGTTTTAAAGTTTTTGAAGACGAAAGAGTCTATACATATAAAGGAGAAGATATTCATCATACCAAAGGAATGTTGTGTATAGATTGCCACTCATCTCATGAAGTTATGGGTGATGGAAAAACTTACTCACATGAAGAACAAGCTGTAAAATTACAATGTGCAGATTGCCATTTTAAAGGCGAACCAAATACTATTACTTATGGTGACTTAGATAATGAAAGCTTGTTGGTTTTTTTACATAGAGAATATACACATACTGATAAACCAATATTGGTAGTTGAAAAAGATAAGCATCCGTTAGTTAATACTTTTGTTGATTCTCTTGGTAATGCCTTCTTAATTGGCAAAAAAGATGGTGAGCTTTTCGATTTGAAACCTCAACCTGAAATTTGCTCTAGAGATAATGCTCATAAAGATGTTACCTGTTCTACGTGTCATTCTTCTTGGACTTCTAGATGTATAGGATGTCATAATGAGTTTGACAAGAATGAAACCAATGCTTATGATTTATTAGATAAAAAATATGTAAAAGGTCAATGGAAGGAATATGTTGCAGAATTCTCATCATCGCAACCAGCAATGGGAGTTAGAGAAAATGATGAAGGAAGGCATATTGAACCTGCAGTACCCGGAATGATTATGACCATTGATAGAGGAAGTTATACAGGTAAAGAAGACGATAATTTATTTCACAGATTATACGCTCCTAATTCACCTCATACTACAATCAAAGAAGTTAGGGATTGCAAATCTTGTCATTCCAATTCAGCAACACTTGGTTACGGAAATGGGGAGTTAGTTTATCATATAAGTAATGGTATCGGAAAATGGATCTTTACTCCAGAATATGAAAAAAATCCAAATGATAGCTTGCCTGAAGATGCATGGATTCCGTTTTTGAAAGAAGTTGATGAAAGTATTGTAAATTCTACTAGAACAGATTTTAGACCTTTTACAGTAAAAGAACAACAGCAACTTTTACTAGTAGGTACTTGCTTACAATGCCATAATGATAATTCAAAAA
>JAQRMW010000134.1 GCA_028599075.1 Urechidicola sp.
TAATAATATAGATATTTCTCCTGTTGTCGGAGTATTACTTACTTCAAAACTCACTAAATCTATTTGCTCTCCAGAGGTATGTGAAAAAAGAGTTTGCCCAGGAGCAAGATTAAAAAGAAAAGCATCTTTAGTTCCATCCCCCCCAGCACCTGAAAGTGTAGCAGCTTCAACTTCTTGCACAGTCCATGTTCTTCCTCCTAATAAACCAGTTTCGTTTATAATATTGTTGGTTCCTGTAGGTAACATAAGTGTAAACCCAATATCAGAAACATCTGTATTACCTGATGAGGTAAAGTTGGGAGTGGCTACTACTTTAAAATCATAATTAGATATATAAACAATTCCAAACTCATAACTTTGAGCTGAACTTATTAATGTAATTAGACCTAAGATTAATGTTGTGTAATGTTTTTTCATAATTTGTTTTATTTAGTAATTATTTTAATTTCCTACCGGAACAGTTGATTGAATTGTATAAGTTATAAATCCTAAGATATTTCCTGGATGTGCTAGTACATTGTCTTTTATAATATTACTATCGTTACCAGCCCCTGAAAATTTTCCACTTCCATTTAGGTTAACATCGATAAGTAAATTCCCGAGGGATGAAAATGTTATAAAATTTAAGATATTGGATGGATCGCTTAGTACGTAATCTTTAATTATATTAGCATTGTTGCCAGCTCCCGAGAATTTAATTTGATTACCCCCATTGGTGTCACCAGCCCATAATGCCATATCATTAGAGGGTAATTGTACTTGGGCATTGTTACCATATGTAGAATATGAGCTACTTGTAAAATCTATAGATAAAGGAGAAGGAGATAAGCTTGTTGCAATGTTAGACATGGCACCTAAATGATTTCTGTGATTTACAACAATGTAATAATCATCAGAATTAGCTTTAAAAATTAAAGACGAAACACCATCTTTTGCCACTACGTCTCCATCTGCTTGTAGCAAGGCGGATTGCCCTTCTATAATAGTACTATTGTCTGTTTTGTCTCTTAATTCAATATACACCCAATCTACGATGGCATCATTACCAGTATTAACAAATAGACTTGTATCACATTTTAGAGCATCACTATAAGGAGATGTTGTTGGGATATAACCACTAACTCTTAAGCCATCATCCATAATTGAAGTGCCAGAAGTAATTAATGGGCCTTGTAAAAAAACTTTTGTATTTAAAGCAACATCAAAACCACAGTCTAAATTATAATTGGCTCCTGCATCAATACCCCAACTTGGAGAAGCCGCAACAGCAGCTGCGACATCATCAACTTGCACACAGGTTAAAGCCGGATTAGTACTCGCATTTACGATAGTAAGATTGGGTTTATTTTTTAGATTAAGTTCTGATATTAAACTATTATTAGTTACACTTAATGATGTCAAAGCAGTATGATATCTTAAATCTATTTCAGACAGATTATTATTGTTAATACTCAATGTTTCTAACAATAAATTACTGCTAATATCTATCGAAGAAAAATCATTAATCCCTAAAGACAATATGGTTAGGTTAAGACTGCTACTCAAATCAAGAGTACTTAAATTATTGCTATAAGCTTTGAGATCTGTAAGTGACGACAAGCTACTTACATCTAGCATTGACAAATCATTTGTAAAACAGTGAAGAATGTTAATCGAGTTTGGAAGTGCTAATGAGGTCATTCCGTTATTTGCACAGTATAAATTATGCAAAGAACTATTGTTACTGACATCTAATGTAGAGATTGTATTACTTTGACACAATAAGGATTGTAAATTTGTAAAATCTTCAATTCCAGTTAAATCACTAATTGATTCTCCAATAATGTCTAATGTAAATATCCCATCAATATTTGCAGTTGGTACAAAATTATCGAGCGCTCCAACATCATATCCTAAATTTATTAAGGCTTGTTCAAAATTATCATCAGGTACATACGTTTCTTGTAGGTAATTACAGTCTGCTGAAAATACCGCTCCAGAATCTATTGCCCATGTTGTATATATACCAGCTCCAGAAGTTGCAGTTGCTTCATCAACTACTTGAATACAAGTTAAATTTGTATTTAATGTTGCATTTAAATCTATCAGCAAAACATTTTGAACAAGATTAAGGGCACTTAAATCATTGTCGTAACACCGTAATCCTGTTAAGCTAGTATTTTGGGTTACATCTAATCTTGTAAGTAAATTTTCGTAACACCAAAAAGTGGCAAGATTTGTAAGATTATCTACATAAATTTCTGTTATGCTATTGTTGTATATAAATAAAGTTTCTAGAGCATTGTTAGAAGTAAGGTCTAGAATGCCAATTGAATTATTCTGAACTCTTAATGAGGTTAAAGAACTATTTTGACTTACATCTAAAGTGTTAATTGAGTTAGTGCCGCATCTTAAATCTGTTAATAATATATTTTGTGTAACATCAAGAGATGTTAGTGAATTTTGATAACATCTTAAATCTAATAAGTTTATATTTTGAGTTACATCTAATGTTGTCAATCCATTATTGCCACAATTTAAGTTTTGCAATGCTACAAAATCTTCGATACCTGTTAAATCTGTAATTGACTCTCCGTTTACAGATAGAGAAGTAACAAGTTCAATATCCTCAGTTAAAACATAATCATTTAGGGTAGTGTCGTAACCTAAATTGATGAGTGCTTGCTCAAAATTATTATCAGGAACATAGGTGTATAAATTTGAACAAAACTCTGCATAACTAGTAGCAACATCTTTACTCCAACCAGCATAAATACCAGTTCCAGAGTTGGCATCAGTTTCATTTGCAACTTGAATACAACTTAATGATGCGTTAGAAGATGCATCCATCGTAGTTAATAGAGTATTTTGTTTAAGGTTTATAAACTCTAGATTGTTTGTAAATATTTTTAAAGAAGTTAAATTTATATTTGCAGTAACATCTAAACTTGATAAACCGTTATTAGTACATTGAAACACAGCTAGATTAATATTTTGTGATACATCTAAATTTCCTAATAAGGGATTGTTGTAACAATTTAAAGTGGCTAAAATTGTGTTTTGAGTTACATCTAAACTTGTTAAAGAATTGTTATTACATGTTAGTGTTGTTAATGAAGTATTTTGAGTAACATCTAGAGAATCAAATTGATTTCCAGAACAAGACAATCCATCTAATACGATATTCTGTGAGGTATTTAAGTAGGTTAGTGAATTATTTGTACAAGACAAATAATCTAGAGAAGAACAGTTTTGAACAAATAAATTTTCAATCTGATTAAAGCCAGCACTAACTGAGGTAAGCGCTAAATTATGAGACAAATCTAATGTTTGAAGAGAGTTTGATGTACATGTTAAACTAGTTAAATTATTAAAGCCTGCAATGCCAGTTAAATCACTTATGTTTTTATTATGTACATTTAGTGTTGAAACACTGTTTATAGTAGAGCTACTAACATAATCGTCTAAAACAGAATCATAACCCAAATCAATCAATGCTTGTTCAAAGTTATCATCAGGCACGTAGGTGTTAAATAAAGGGCCTGCATAAAAAGCACTTGCATCTTTAGCCCACATTAAACCTGCATAAATGCCTGTGCCATTATTTGCACCTACAGAATCATCTGTTTCTATATAAGTAAGATTGTTTGTTGTTGCAAGCATAGTCCCAAAACTTGCATTATTACCGTTTGCTAGGTTTAAAGAATATAGATTATTATTTCGGCAATCTAGATAATTTATACTTGTATTCAGCCTTAAATCTAAATGAGTTAGACTGTTGAAATGACATAGTAGTTGCGCTAAATTACTATTAAAAAATAGTTGTGTTAAATTGTTGTTATTACAGTAGAGCGTTATGAGCCCATTAATTTCTATAAGGTTTAATGAAGAGAGTGTATTGTTAGAGCAATTTAAGGTTGTTAATGATGTAAAAATTTTTATACCTGTTAAGTCGGTAATGCTACTATTTGATACATCTAAATTTGTAACACTTTGTGCGTCTGTATTTAATATATCTCCAGTAATTCCGTTTGTGTCTATACCTAAATCAACTAATTTTTGTTCAAAATTAGTGTCGGGAATTAATGTTGTTTGAGAAAAAGAGATGATATTAATACTGCAAAAAAGAAATAAGATATAGATTTTTTTCATAAAAGCATATGTGTTTGTAGTCACATATAAAATTAGAAGAGTTCTTTGTTTAAATAAAATTGTAACACAGACAAAATCGGGACATTTTTTTTAAAGCCCCTGTAGAATCAATAATAATTGGGACAAAATCGGGACAAACTATAATTGATTGATGAAACCTTGTAGCGCTTCATCAGTTTTAAAGTTTAATTTTTTTCTGAATCGATATTTGTTTTTTCGTACACTTTCTGGAGAAATTCCAAAAATAGAACTTATCTCAGTATTTGATAAATTTAGTTTTAGCATCGACCCCATTTTTAAATCTCCAGAAGAAGTAGAAGGAAAATGCTTTGATAAATTTTGAATAAATTTAGGGTGTACCTGGTCAAAAACGATTCTAAATGTTTTCCAATCATCATCTGTTAAAATTGTTGTAGTATAGAGTTGATGTATTTTTTCTTTAAATTTAGATTCTAGCTCTATTTGTTCTGGAAACTCTTTTAATCTAAGCTCTAACTCTTTTATTTGGTCATTTTTAATCTTCATGAGCTTCATAAATTGATTGAGCTCATTTACGTAGTGCTTGCCTTTATTTTCCTCGTTTTCGAGTTTTAAGTGTGTAATTTTATTTACTTGGTTTTTAATTTCTAATTCTTGTTTAAAAAGCGCTTTTCTTTTATTGTTTCTATATCGTAAAAAAAACAAGAACATTCCAAAAACTACTAAAATGGCATAAATGAAAAGTGTGTTAAATTGTTGTTTTGTATTTAATATATCTTGTTCTTGTTTTAAATTCAAGATTTCTTTTTTCTTCTTTTCTGTTTGATATTTAGCCTCTAATTCATATACAGTTTGATCTCTTTGTTTTTCTTTAATTTCCTCATAAATTTTCAAGTATTTATCTCTATGTTCTAATGCTTTTTCAAATTCTCCAAATTGTCGATAATAATTTGACAGAGAAAATTCTATCAAACTATTAGATCTATTCATGGTAGATGTTTTGGTAAATTCAACTGCACGTTTTATGATCGATTTCATCCCAACAGAATCTTTTAATGCAGCTTTAACATTTATTAAAAAATAAAGATTTTCTTCGGAGTCATAATTATCTGGATGTTGTTCTGTGGCATGTTCAAAATACGGAACAGCTTTCTGATATTGTTTTTGTCTCAAATAAAGATTTCCAAGATTTGCGTAAGTACTATAATCAAAATCTTTTCTAACTTTTAACGTAAGACTCTCTAAGAGTAACTTCTCTGCTTTACTATAATTTTTAAGTGTAGAGTTTATTGCACCTAAATTAACTAGACACTTTTTCTGAATTAAAATATTTTTTTCTGTTTTAGCCCTGTCATAAGCAATAGCATAATATTCTGCAGCTTTCTCATAATTATCTGAAGTGTGAAACATTACACCTAATGAGTGATAGATTGAAGTGGCATAGTTAAGGTTGTTTTTTTCACAAAGGCGAATACCTTCAAAATAATATTGGCTTGCCAAATTATAATCTCCATTAACAATTTCTTCAAAAAGACCTTTCGTTTCTAAAGCAATTGCTTCTCCAAGTTTATAATTATTCTTTTTTGATAAAATTAATGCTTTTTCGGCAAAAATTAAAGCGCTGTCATTTTCTGAAATTGTATATTCCCAAGCCAAATTGGTGTAAAGCTGAACCTTTTCTGAAACCACCTCGGTTGTATCAATTGAATTTCTAATTATTTGCACTTTAGAAATATCTTGGGCAAAGACAAGTGCTGGAAAAATTAAAAGGAAGAGCTTTTTCAGCATATAATTTAAATTGGGAATTTGTAAGTGAATATTCTACTAATAATTATCTGATTCATTTGCAATTGTAAAAATAGTATTTCGAGTAAAAATACTAAAATCCCAAAGCTAAAAAAACAAAAAAGTTTATTCGATTATAATTTTTTTACTGAGAGTACCTAAGTCGGTATCAAGAGTAACAATATATACTCCTGTTTTAAGGTCAATTGGGAGTTGAATGTTAGAAGATTTTTGCTCAATATTCCAAATTTTTATTTGTTGTCCTATAATATTATGTAGTGTAATATTATTTATTGATGCAATTCCATTATTTTTAATATGAATTTCGGACTTAGGATTGTCCATATAAATTAAGATATCTTTCGTCAATAACAATTCATCATCTTCAGAAAGAACTTGGTTATGAAACACTAAAGAAAACCGAGTGTTATAGACACCAACTGGTAATTGAATTTCAAAATTAGAAGCCCGTAAATCATGAAATATATTTGTTTCATTATCTTTTATAAATAAATTTACACTTTCATCTATATACTCTAGAGCATCTATTTTTATTTTTAAAGAACCTGCTTCGCTAACTATTAAGCCCAATGAAAATTCTTGATCTGGATTGAAATTTTGAACGCTCTGAATTACAAATTCTGTATTGTTTAATAACCAATACATGTCTTCATTATTGATGTCAATCATAGGAGCATCATAACCAAAATCGAAATGATTACCTGTATTTTCATTTACCCCGATAGCAATTTGTCTGTTAAAGCCATTAGGTGATTCATAGATTAATCGAATAATTGGAAAGGTGTTATTATCAGTGGTTTGATTGTTTTCTGTTGACGTGTCAGAGGATCTCATAAAAATAGAATTACCTGTTGATTCTTCTTGAAAAGTACGTTGGCTATTTTTGAAAATAATATCTCCACCTGCAACTGTTGTTATAACATCTCCATTACCGTTTTCAAAACCGTCTAATTCGGTTACTACAAAAAATCCTTGGTTAACTGGGATGTAAGGTCCAGGAATTTTAGTTCCAGAATCTCCTGTATCAATAGAAATTGCTACTGTACCAGTTAGTAAGTTTCGGGTAGCATAACCACCAATATATCCACTTGAATAATGCGAGTTTTCTTCACCAAAATGATCCCAAAAATAGATGGCACCATTAAAAATATTTCCAGTTGCATTATTACCTCCATCAGCAATACCCATGTTGTCTAAAATAAACTCAGTGGCATCTAAAGCTGATGCGTATGGGTTACCTACTAATCGTGCAACTTCGTTAGAAGAATTATCTAATTGTAAAGTAATATCTCCATTATTTGGCAATCCTTTAAATACATAGTTTTGAAAACCTGTATCAATGTTTGCAGCACCTGATGTTCCTTTCATTGTATAACCTTCACCGGGTAATAAAGATGTATTTTCATCAATTGATACCCATGCTGAATAATCATCATGAACACCATAAAATTTATAAAACCAATAGCTACTTAATATTCTAGGATCTGGAGGAGTGTTTGAATCAGCTGCATCAAAAGCAGTTAAAAATTGTATGGCTCCATTTAAATTTGGATTGTCTGGGTCTGTTCCATCCATCAAAACCCCAGAAATTGTAAAATTGTTGTTTGTATTTGCGATTCCTGTTCCTATAGTTGATGTGCTCCCACTTGCCGGTGCAACGGATGAAGACCAATAATTGTAGTTAAAACTATTTGCGGTACCTTGTTGATCTTTTTCAATAGAACCTCCACTGTCTGCATCTAGAATGGACCCTTCTGGTTGTATTAATTGTGATTCTCCAACCAAATCTATTTCGCCATCTAATTCTAAATAATTGCTAATTGTTAAGCTGTAACCAGTGCCTGTACCAGTAGCTATATTACTAGTGCCATCAATGGTTAATTTTTCTGTACTCGAAATTAAGCCAAGCAAAGTAATGTTTCTGTTGCCTGACGTGATATCATTTGTTAATTCAACAATATTCCAATCTATTGATGTTGAACCATCAACACCTGTGGTATTTGGAATATAAATATCTGTACTGTTTAACCAAGTAGAGCTAGTATCCCAACTAGTGTCACCAACTGTTTCGTAAGGTAATGGCGCAGAAACAACTTGTGATGAAGTTATATCATGTGGTGTGCCATCAATACCATTGCTAGAGTTATCGAATGCAGTATTAGAATCAAGAGGATAATAACCCAGTAAATTACTCCATAAAAGTCCACCAGAAATAGTTAGTGGTACAACTGTTCCTATAACAGCAGTTCCATTTTGTGCAATATGCTGATTCATCATTTCGCGTATCTGGGTTTCACTCAATGCAATATCCCAAATGCGAGCATCTTGAATTGCTCCATCGAAAAAATCTATGTTTAAAGGTGTTGTTGCATAGTTTGCTGTTTTGGCACCAATAATAAAATCTTGAGGAGTGTTTAATGGGGCAGATGTTGGGGTGCCGGAGATTACTTCGATACCATCTATATATAGATATGCCGTTGTACCATTATAAGTGGCAGCTATATGGTGCCATTCATTGTTAGGAATGGTGTATGGTGATGTAATACTTAATTCTACACTATTAGCGTTGTCGTACCAAGTTAAATTCGGGTAATTATTAGTTAATGTTAAATGATATCCTGTTTTTAATGAGAGGTCAATATTGCCTTTCGAGATTATTGTACCATCTGTAACTGTTGTTTCTTGTAAGACCCAAGCTTCTAAAGAAAAAGAACTTGTTAAATCATGGTTATCTTCAAAGTCAATATGCTCATCAACTCCATTAAAATCAATTAAATAATCAATAATATTAACAGAATAATCTTCAACTTCACCATCAAAACCAGCATCACAACTTGAGGGATAACTAGCCCATTTAGTTGCTACACGCATAGTTGTTGAACCAATAATTGCAGTTATAGGAATTGTAACTGCTAAGGGCGAATTAGATGTGGATCCATCAGTTACATTGTATGCAGAACCCATATCGTATTCTTCTCCTGCGTCGTCAAAATCACCATCATTATTCCAATCTATCCAAACGTTGGTATACACAGTAAAAAGACCATCTGTGTTTACATTTACTGTTAAATTATGAATTAAATTTCTATAGACATTGGTTGATAAATTGGTAAAATCTTCATAGGCATTGTCTTTTGGTATTTCATTATCAGCATTGCTTATGGTATTGAAAGACACATACGTAACACTTGTATCATAGTCCAAGCTTCCATTTGAGGCACAATATTCTCCTTTTCCTTGAATAAGGAATGTATAAGGGTCTTCATCAGAATCATTATTTGCAATAGAAATAGTTGCTGTGTGTGTGCCTGATGTAGTAGGGTCGTACGTAATTGTAAAAGTTGTGCTATTGCCTGCTGTAATGGGTGTTGATGGGTTTGCAGTTAAAGTAAAATCTGCTGTAGCGCCTGTTAGAACTACATAAGGACTAGGATTATCTAAAGTTAAATCAAGACTCCCTACATTTTCAATAGTAAAAGTATGCGCAACAGATATTGCTCCAGTTGTTTCAAGCTCTCCAAAATCAGTATCATCAGTCATTGATATTACAGTATTTCCATCTGGAATTGTTACTCCATTACCTAAGATATTTATTTCAGCATTAGGAGATGTTGTGGTTAAACTAGCTAAATCTACAATTTGAATTTCATGTGATAATGTATTGTTACTTCTATGAGCCCAATGTGCTGCCTCTGTTGCGGAGTTTAAATAATAATTCCGCCAACCTCTTGCATATGCATTTCCATTACCACTAGAAGTTGAAGAACCAATAATTAGTGCTTGATTCATATCTGTAAGTCCTGCGGATGTTATATCAATTGTAGATTCGCCTGCTGTTCTTGAAGCATCTTGATAACGAGTAATATTCAATCCTGTATTATTTAGTACGTGTACAAAATGCCGATTTAATCCATTAGAATCATGGTTGTTGTGAAATGTCCAATCTACAGTTTGGTCATTAGATCCTGGATCGGTTACTGGCCACAAATCTGCAATTGCTTCATTGTCAGAGCTGTCATTATCTGCTCTAAAGTGACTAAAAATTACAGCTTCTGTCCAATCACTTACATCAGTAGCAGTACCTGTTCCGTCAGAACCATCTCTTAAAGTGAGCGTTCCAGAATCTGACCCTATGTCACCCGAATCTCCATGAAGTATTGTCCAATTAGTTCCAGTAAATTCTACCACAGTTATATATACGGTAACATTTCTGTTGGTGGTTCCTTTTTGAACTCTTAAAGTGGTACTATCTTCTAGATACGCAATGGCGGTGCCAGAATCTGCATCATTTGAAGATGCATTATTTAGTATTCCTGTAATAAATGGAATACAATTATTAGCATTAGAAATGCCAGATAAAACTTGAGTTGTACTATTGGTTGCGCCATTAAGTGCAACGGCATATCTCCCTCTAACAATAAATTCATTATCTCCTGACGCCGCTCCAATATATTCCCAAATAGAAGTATTAAAACGCATATCCCTATCTACAGATGTGATTCTCTATAATATGTTAAAGTGCTCACACCTGTAAGTTGTCTTGCTCCTGACATATCATCGCCTTCTAAAGTTCCTGAATTTACATTACTACCAGCATGGGTTTTTCTATTGTTATTTGCCAGCTCTATAGCATTGTTCAGCGAGCCAACCGAAGTAAAGGTTGTATTTGTTCCTCCTGATCTTGTTACATCATCTTGAAGGTGCTGAACTTTAAAATCAGCTGTTTGAGAAAAGACACTAGCGCTTGCAAAAAAGAAATATATAAACAAGAAAATCTTGCTATAATTTCTTTCCGATTTAGGAAGAAACAATATGATTTTAGTAGGAACCATTTTTAACTTTGGGGGTTGAGCTTGTTTTGCAAATTTACGAAAAGTTATTAGGATATTAAAATAGAGTTTGAAAATAACTCATAGGTAATTTGAATTATGTTTTCTGTATTTAATTTTATCGTTATATGATTGTTAAAAAATTCATAAGCTTTTTAATTTATTTCGACAAAGGCTAAAGAAACTTTAGATTTGCCTTTATGATAAGATGGATTATTTTTATTGTTATACTATTAGCAATTGATTTTTATGCCTTTCAAAGTGTAAAAACTATAATTAAACAA
>JAQRMW010000135.1 GCA_028599075.1 Urechidicola sp.
ATTAAATTATCTCATCCCTGCAGTTATCTTTTATTACGCATTTACCTCTGATTCACAAAATATTAAAGCAATACTTATTGTTACTGCAGCTGCTTTTTTAGTAATTCTAAAAAAAACAACTACAACACTGGTTTTTAAAACAGGGTTAAAAACGTTAAAAGGAAAAGTTAATAAAGATAATTTGATAAAATCTTACACTAATTACAGTAACTTTTTACAAAAAAACAATTCAAAAATAGAAAGAATAAAACAAAACTTATTACTAAAGAATAAAATATCAATGATTGAAAAAGCATTATAAATTATTATCATTTTTAATAATCTTATGTGGAGTTTTATTAGGGTATTTTGTAACACCTATTAAAAATGTAAGTTATGAAATTGATGTTTCAGGTAATTTCTTTAAAACTTTAAATTTTGATTTTACTGTTTTTATTAAAATTTTCATCAATAATTTAATCGTTGGCTTGTTACTCGCAATTGGAGGTTATTTTACCTCAGGTGTTCTTACTGTATTGACACTTCTGTGGAATGGACTAATTTTAGGGACATTGTTTACTTTATTTCATAATTTAAATATTTCTCTAGAACTTTTTACCTCAATGTTTATTATACATGGTATACCTGAATTTTATGGTCTAATATTATTTTCGTCTATTGGTTACAAAGGATATAATTTTTATACCATTTTTTTTAAAACAGGAAGATTAGAAATTAATTTAAAAGTTAAAGAATTTAAGTATCCAACATTACTTTTAATTTTTGCAGCAATTATTGAAACAATACTGATAACAAACTACTGAACAACTTGGAAAGAAAAACGACTTTAAAAAACATAATTATCTTAACAATTATTGGGCTAGTAATGGGTCTAATAAAAGTAGAATTTTTTCTAATAAATGTACCTTTTGAACATATAAAACTAGCTAGAATAACAAGTTATATATCTTTAGGTATTGGCTCTTTATTTTTCTATTTTATAGTAATCGTATCAATATTAATGGCTTATTTCACAGTTGATATGATGAAAATAGGAACCCATTTTAATATTGATAATTTTTATAAATCTACGAATTATTTTATTTATGCTTTGATTTTAAATGAAATCTTAAAAATGGTTATAACCATTTTGTTTTATGAAAACACAATAATGATTACGTCTGAAGAAACGATGTTAGAAAACCTTGAACTTAATAGCTTATGGTTAAACCTCACAAATATTTCTGATTACTTCTTTTTTATTAGCGGAGCAATCGTTTCTGGAATTTATTTAGATAAAATAGAGAAAAACATCAATATGATTGAAAGTATATTAACTATGCTTCCTATGATTATTGCATTTTTCATATTTAGATACATTTACGTGTGATGAATGAAGTAAAAACGGCTACCAACAACGTATAAGCATAATAAGGGTTTAAGGCTAAAACTAATAGTAGTTTTGTGTTTGCAAAAGTTGTTTTTTGAACTGAAACTATAAGGTTATAAATCCCTTACTATGCTTATACAAAACCGTTAGGGCACAAGGCGACTACGGAACTCAAATAACTCCATTTTAATCTAAAAGAATACAATAAACCCAAATAATAGAATAAATTATACTGAATGTTTTGGTTTATACCATAAACTACTTTATATTTGCAAAGAAATTAATGAATACTTTTATGGAAACAGAGAAATTATCACCCGAAAAAAGCCTTGAATTGATTACTCAAGTAATTACTCAAGCAAGAAATAAATTTGAAGAAAATGGATTTATTTATATGTTTTGGGGAGCGTTAATTGCCATAACTTCTATTAGTCAATTTGTGCTTCTTAAAAATGAGTATTATAATATTAATTGGTATCCTTATTTATTAATGCCAATTGGAGCAATTTATTCTTCAATCTACTTCTCAAAAAAGAAAAGAAAAAGCAAACAAAATTTGATTAGTAAAATAGTATCTGCATTGTGGATTGTTTTGTCAATTAATATGATGATTTTAGGATTTTTATTTGCAAATAATCTAAAAGAAAATTTAATACCCATTATATTAATTTTACTATCTATCGGCACTATAGTTTCAGGAACTTCTATAAAAAGCAAACTACTACTTTATTCTGGTATTTTTATTGGGATTTCAGCATTTTTAGGTTTTTATCTTGAATGGATTTACCAACCTTTATTAATGGGAGTTGTTTCAATAATTACTATTTTAATTCCTGGAATAATATTAATGGTTCAACATAAGAGAAAAGAGAATGTTTAAAAATCTAAATCCATTATTGCATTCTCAACTTCGGTTATCCATTATCTCTTATTTAGTAAGCAATGGTAAATCGAATTTTAATGCATTAAAAGACATTACAAAAGCCACATCAGGAAATATTAGTGTTCAACTTAAAAAATTAGAGAAGGTAAATTACATAAGAATAACTAAAGGATTTTTAAATAATTATCAACATACATCAATTGAAATTACAAATACAGGAATTGATGCTTTTGAAGAATATGTAAAGGCAATTAAACAATATATAAAATAATTTTTTTAACTATTTGATTTACAATATAAACTAATTTATAAACACAATATTATGATACGATTATTACTAATTTCATTACTTTTTGTTTCCTGCAAAGGGAATACAACAGAAATAGCAAAGGTGGAAGCTATAAGTTATTCCGCTCAAATAGAACAAATTAAATCAGACACATTACTTGTTGGTATTCAAGGTAAAATATATGATGCTTTTGTTCAAAGTCTAATGTCAAAGGATAACAAAGCTCTGTCAGAATTGAGTAATAACCTTGATGAATTAAACAAATCAAAAAAACAAAATCTTATTCTCTATTGGCAATCATATTTACAGTTTTATTCATCTATCTATTATCTTAAAAAAGGTGATAAAGAGATAGCCGAAAAAGAGATAGATAAAGGCATAAATTGGTTAAACGAAATGAAAAATAAAAATTCAGAAGATTATGCACTTCTCGCAATGTTACAAGGTTTTGGTATTCAATTTAAAGGAATGAAAGCAATGTTTGTTTCAAGCGATATAAAGAAAAACTTAAAAAAGGCTATTGCAATAGATTCAACAAATTTACGTGCATATTATGTTTATGCAAGTAACGATTTTCATACACCAAAGAAATATGGTGGCGGTAAAGAAACAGAAGAATATCTGTTAAAAGCGATTTCATTGCCTATTCAGAAAATTAAAAATGATTATTTACCATCGTGGGGAAAAGAAGAAGCCTTTGAAATGCTAATTAAATTCTATATTAAAAATGAAAAATGGGATTTAGCAAAAAAACAGTATCAAGAAGGTATTGCAGCGTATCCCAAAAGCTATACAATTAGCCAATTAGCAACAAAGTTAGTAGGTAAATAAATGAAATATTTTTTAATACTAACATTATTATTTTTATCTTTTACTTCTTTTTCTCAATCAACAATTAACGGTTTAGTAAAAGACAAAAAAGGCGAACCTATTTTTGCAGTAAATGTATATTCAAAGTCATTTCCACAAAAGGGAACAACTACTGATTTTGACGGAAATTTTAATCTTATTATTGACAGTTTAAACGATACTTTACTTGTTTCATATATTGGTTATGAAACAAAAGAAATCTTATTATCAACTATTGATATTTCTAAACCCTTAGTTATTGTCTTAAATAAAAATAGCCAAACTTTAGAAGAAGTAATAATTAAAGCAAGAGACCCAATATCTGAAAAGTTTTCTGTTGTAAAAATGAATAAAATGGATATTTATTTCAATCCTGTTTCACAAGCCGACCCTTTAAAAGCTATTACAATTTTACCAGCTTCCACAACTACAGATGAAACTGCAAATCCATCTTTAAGGGGAAGTTCTGCAGATAGGACAAGAGTTGTGCTAAATGGAGTTCCAATATATAATCCTGTTAAAGCAAGTCAATTGAATAATCAAGGTTTTTTTAGTTTGTTTAATCCAGAAATTATCAACAAACAATATGTTTATGCAAGTAATCCACCTTTGACTTATGGTAATACAAGTGCAGGTTTGGTAGAAATACAGACTATAAGAAATTTAGAAACAAACCAACTACAGCTATCAACAAGTTTAGCAAGTGTAGGTCTTTTCCTTTCTCAAAAAATTAAAAAAGATGTTTCATTTATTCAAATTTATGGTAATTATCAATTTTCTGATGCCTTTGTAGGTATTCAAAAAGATAAATTACCAAAAATCAAAAACTTTTATACTACAGATGTTGGCATAAATTTTCATACAAAAATCGGTAAAAATGCGACCTTTAATTCTTATAATTATTTTATAGATGAACAATTTAATGGTTATAATGAACAATTCACTTATAAAGGGAATGTAGCAACTGATAAAAAACGAATTTTTACAGTAAACAACTTAAAGCTTTATTCAGTGAAAGGTGTTTTAAGTATAAACAGTGGAACTAATAATTCAAAACAGCATTTTAGTTTTGGCAATATTAAATCAGAACAAAAAACAAGTCAACTTTACAATTCTATTGATTACAAGTGGCATTTACTGGAAAATACGAATATACAATTTGGCATTTCACACGACTTTCATCGCAATAAATTTAAGGATAGTATCCCTACTTATTATTATGCGTTATCCCCAAGCTCTACAAGTTATTATTCAGAGACTTCAATAAATAACCACATTCTTGAAGCATATTTATACACAAATTGGGATATTAACGATAAATTTACTTTCTCATCAGGAATGAGAAGTAATTTGCCTGTGGAAAACCAAAAATATTACTTTAGCTCACAATTAGGATTAAAATACCGTTTAAATAAAAATCAATCGTTTTTATTGAGTGGCGGAAAGTATCATAATTATTCAATTCCAAATTATTACTCAAAGACATATAATTTACTGTCAAGTTATCAGATAGCATTAGATTATTCGTATGCGTTAAAAAATACATTAATAAAAGCTGCAACATATTTTAAAAATGAAACAGGAGAACAGTCTGCAAATGCTTTTTTTATCGTTGATAAGGTAAATACGTTTGGAATAGAATTTTACTTAGAACATAATTTTTATAAGTATTTTAAGTTTACATTTTCAAATTCATTTATTGACCAAAAAATGAGAATATTTGAAAACGATTATCACGGTTCTAAAGACTTTAATTATTTAGTAAAAACGACTGTTCAATACAATAATCCCAAATTATTTTCTTTAGCATTAACATATATGAGCAGGCCCGGTTCTTATTATAACGAAATAACAGGCTCTACTTTTGACAACCAAACAAATTTCTACAAACCAATATTCTCTAATGATTTATACAATAAGCAATATGGGAATTATAATCGTTTTGACATTAGTTTGAGTAAATATATTAGAATAAAAAATAATGCATTAATCACGTTTATTTCGCTAAACAATATTTTTAACACAAAAAACGAAAGTAATACATTGTATAATTCATCATATTCAAAAAAAGACTTTGATTATTACCAATTTAGAACAGTGTACTTTGGACTTGTATTGCAGTTGAATTATTAGTAAATTTGAAGATGAAAGTTCACCAAGCCCAGTGCCTAACAAAGGCTATACGTAATTTGGATAAAGTGCTAATATTGAAGTTTATAGCATTAAATAAATTAGTAGTAAATTGAAAATTAATCGTTTCAAAATCCCAAACTACGCATAGCCAAACCGTT
>JAQRMW010000136.1 GCA_028599075.1 Urechidicola sp.
GTTCTTTTTACATTTAAAGGAATGTGAATATCGTTATAATTATAGAAATAAAAATTTGTATATTAGCACCCTAAAATTAATCAAAGATAACCCTCTTAAGTTATCTTGAACCAAAATTAAATATAGTGTCGCTTTTTGATATTGAAATTATATTTCCAAAATGAGAGTTCTCTCGATTGTATAATTTTCCAAAATTCAAATTGTCTTCATTCATTGAGAGGCTTTTTGATTTACTCAAATTGTCTTCGTAAATGACATATACTTTTTTCAAGGAATCAATAAAAATAATTTTTTCATAATCTCCTTTATTCTTTAACTTTATGTAATTCTTGTTTTTGTATGTTATTTTGAGAGTATCAAAATATTTTTTTGATTCGGAATAATTTTTAGAATTCATTTTTATATCGTGATGATAAATCAATTCTCCTTCAAATACTTTTTCATTTGATGATTGGTGAATCAATAGAACGCAAAATATTAATGTAAATATTCTCATTTCAAATGTTTGCTAACCGTTTGTATAAAACCAAATATAGTTGTTTTTTACTTGTAAAAAAATCAACAAATAAAATACTTACCTGAGTAATTGTGAACTAACTATTAATAATCACCATATTCATAAAACTCAGGGGCAATCCATCGCTTTATTTTATGTTTTCTTTTCCAAAAATAAATCAAAAGGATTGCAATAGCTCCTAATACTAAAAGAATACTACTCCCCTCTGGGCCAAATGCGCCTCCAGTTATAGGGTGGTCAGAAACATCAATACTCAACAAAGCACCTTTAGCACTATTGCCACTATTTGCAAAACCAAAAACAGCGCTCTGAATAAAGTTCCAAGCAAAATGCATTCCTATAGACATTCCTAATCTACCCGTTAATAAAAAGGGCAAGCAAAGCGTTAATATGTCCATGCTAATATTTAAAGACGTATACCAAGTAGCATTGTCATTACCTATATGCATCAATCCGAAAAGTAGTGAGTTAAACAAGATTGAAATAATAACACTTGTTTTTGCATTCATTTTAAATGACTTTAGCATTTCGTAAATAATAAAAAACAGAAAGGTTCTAGATAATATTTCTTCATAGATTCCAACCCCTAACTGTCTAAATATTTCTGAAGTAAAACCATAGATAAATGAATGTTCTGAACTGCTAGAAACATAGTAATCTACAATTGTTAAATTCTGACTAAAATATAAAATACCAAAAAATAAACTAAGTTGAATCAACGGAATGAAGCATCCAAATAAAAATTCTTTCACCCATATTTTGTCAACTTTTAATCCATATTTCTTAAATGAACTTTTATCAAAGTATTTTACCTGAGCGTAAAGGCTTAATATCATAGAAATTGTGACTATGAGCATTCCTATGTTACTTCTTGTTAAGCTTGGTTCTAGAACTTGTCTTACTCCATATTGTAACGGAAAACTTATTGCCATAAAAACAGCTATAAATAAAATAAAACGCCAAATGATTCTATATCTTCCAGTTGTAGTTAAAAATATTTTTTTCACAATGTATTAGTTAGTTTATAGCAAGGCTTTCTATTTGCTAATAATGTTACATAATTATTTCATCTTAACGCAACCTTTTGTTATTTTTAGCATCTTATAAAAAACAAAAACTAACTATGAAAAAAATTACACTAATTATATTAGTATTCATTACAAGTCTTTCTTCTTTTGCTCAAGATAATGAAAATAAGAATGAAGATAAAATTAAAAAACACGAAGTAAAGCTCAATGCTTTTAACATTATCATTTTTAAGTCTATTGATTTTACTTATGAATATTTATTAGACTCTGAATCATCGGTTGGGATTTCTGTCTTAATCAATTTAAATGATTTTTCTGATGAGGAATATTATGGCCCATACTACAATGAAGCCTTTGCTATAACTCCTTATTACAGACATTTTTTTTCAAGAAAATATGCCGCTGGTTTTTTTATGGAAGCTTTTGGAATGTATAATCAGCAAAAATATTATGTATATAATTATGATGTTGGAATTGATCCAGAAACAACTTCATCTGAATCAACATCAAATAATTTTGCATTAGGTATTTCTTTAGGAGGTAAATTTGTTAGTAAAAAAGGGTTCTTATTTGAATTTTTTGGTGGAGTTGGTAGAAACATTGCTATTTCTAATAGAGATGCTGCTGCAGATTTTGTACCGAGAATGGGAGCAACTATTGGGTATAGATTTTAGAAAACTATATGTAAATTCAGAAAGAAGGCTCACGACTGTGAGCCTTCTTTCTGAATTCTTATAATAACAGATTGCTTCATCTCAAAAAAATTGAGATTCGCAATGACGTTTACATTTTAGCCAACCACTTTTTAAATGAAACTTCTTGGGCTATAATATCTTTTAATTCAGAAATCTTAACACGTTGTTGTTCCATCGTATCTCTATGGCGAATTGTAACCATATTATCTTCTAAAGTATCATGATCTACAGTAATACAAAAAGGAGTACCATTTGCATCGGCTCTTCGGTATCTTCTACCCACAGCATCTTTTTCGTCATAAGCAACATTAAAATCCCATTGTAGGTCTTCTAAAATTTTGCGAGCAATTTCTGGCAAACCATCTTTCTTTACCAATGGTAAAATAGCTGCTTTGGTTGGTGCTAATACAGCTGGCAATTTTAAAACTGTTCTTGTCGTTCCGTTTTCTAATTCTTCTTCTTGTAAGGAGTTTGAGAAAACTGCTAAAAACATACGGTCTAATCCGATTGATGTTTCTAACACATAGGGCACATAAGATTTATTTTCTTCGTGGTCGAAATACTGTAATTTTTTACCCGAATGCTCTTCGTGTGCTTTTAAATCAAAATCTGTTCTAGAGTGAATTCCCTCTAACTCTTTAAACCCAAAAGGGAAACGGAATTCAATATCGGCAGCTGCATCGGCATAATGTGCCAATTTATCGTGGTCGTGAAAACGGTAATTATCTTCTCCCATACCCAATGACATATGCCATTTCATACGCGCCTCTTTCCAATGCTCATACCATTCTTTTTGGGTTCCTGGTTTGATAAAGAATTGCATTTCCATTTGTTCAAACTCACGCATTCTAAAAATAAATTGTCTTGCTACAATTTCATTTCTAAATGCTTTTCCTGTTTGTGCAATTCCGAATGGAATTTTCATTCTACCAGATTTTTGCACATTTAAAAAATTGACAAAAATACCTTGTGCCGTTTCTGGACGTAAATATAAGTCCATCGCAGATTCTGCTGATGCACCTAACTTAGTACCAAACATTAAGTTGAATTGCTTTACATCTGTCCAGTTTTTAGACCCAGATAAAGGACAAGCAATTTCTAGTTCTTCTATCAAAGCTTTTACATCGGCTAAATCTTCTTTCTCTAAAGATTGTCCCATCCGTTTTAAGATGGCAGCTCCTTTTTCTTTGTATCCTATTACTCTGCCATTGGTTGCCAAGAATTCTGCTTTATCAAAAGCATCACCAAAACGTTTGGTAGCTTTCTTAACTTCCTTTTCGATTTTAGCATCTAGTTTTGCAACATAATCTTCTATTAAGACATCTGCACGATATCTCTTTTTAGAATCTTTATTATCAATTAATGGGTCATTAAAAGCATCGACATGTCCAGATGCTTTCCAAACTTTTGGATGCATAAAAATTGCCGAGTCCAAACCAACGATATTCTCATTCATTTGCACCATCGCTTTCCACCAATATTCTCTAATGTTTTTCTTAAGTTCTACTCCATTTTGTGCGTAATCATACACAGCGCTCAATCCTTCATAAATCTCACTACTTTGAAATACATACCCATATTCTTTTGCGTGCGAAAGAACATTTTTAAATTTATCTAGTTGTTTTGCCATGCTGCAAAAATACTAAAGCAATTTACAAATCAATCATCTAAAAATAAAAATTTATGATTTAAACTCTAGATTAAATGAATCTAGCTTTTAAAAGTTCTCGATACAATTTTTCTACAATACATTTCGAAAAATCACTCGAACTGACTTCCAATACTTATTTTAAAGTAAATCCAGATATGGCTACCAATTTATTATCGATATAAACATTGATACGGTAATTACCTTTTAACATTGTTTTTCTGTCAACATCTAACATCGTAACAACACCTAAGTCATTGTTTTCATAATCGATTGATGTTTCGTCAGAATAATCAAATTCTACATCCTCATCGGTAGTTGCAGTACCAATAGCATTAATAACTCCTCCTTTTGGGTTTACTACCTGAATCTTAGCATTGCGTTCACTCTTCTCAGCCAACTCATTCTCAGCAATTACAAAGCTAATTCGTAAAGCATCTGTTCTGTTTGCTCTTGTAGTTTCTACCAACTTATCGCTAAGCATTTTCTTTTTCATTGTAACTGCTTTAATGGTATTCACTTTCAATTGAGCACCAATTCCGATTTTATCATTCAGTGCAGCATTTTGAATATTCAGTGTGTCAATCTGAGTTGATTGAACTAAAATAGAATCTTGTGCTTCTCCTAAATCTACAGCCAAAATATTATTTGCAATTCGCAACGAGTCGTTTTGTTTAAACAACTCTTGATTAGATGCTTCTAATGATTCTATTTTGCTACGATATCTTCTTATTAAACTGTAGTTAGTACTTTTTAAGTTTTTAACAGAATCTCTTAATAGTACAATATCTTCTCTTTCTAGCTTTAGCTCTTCACTTAAAGATGAATTTTCAGAAATCGCTGCATCATATTTTGCAACCATTTCATCTAAATCATTTTCGATGTTTACTTTTTCTTCTTCTAAAAAAGTATTAGAATCGTTTAACTGATTGTTTTGATAAACAGTGTAGCCGCCTAGAATGGCTAATAAAACTAATAGTATAACTCCGACTATTACTTTTGTTGATTTGTTGTCATTTTCCATGATAATTAAGGTTTTATAGGGTTGATTGTTTTGAACGTACAAAATTACTCTAAATTATTATAAGCACCATTTTTTTTCGATAGAAAGTCGTCA
>JAQRMW010000137.1 GCA_028599075.1 Urechidicola sp.
CGCTTAATTATATCCTCACTTTTATTCCCGCAAACTTGCTAAAAAAAGCAAGGAAAAAAATAAAGAGATTTCAGTATATCAGTTGAATAATACTTGGTTCAGTTGTATTGTTGGCAACGGTCTTGTGTATGAAACGTAGCGTGTAAAAGGACGCTAACTTTTCGGATTAACACAGAGCCGAATTTTTAAATTTTTCTTTTTATCTTAATATTCTCAAAAAGCCAAATTTAAAAATTTGGCGGTCTTTATAAATAAGCAATAACCTCTCGGAAAGCCTATAATAGCTATGTTTTATACACGTTGTTATGCCACGTTTTTTTTAATCCGCTGACAACCAATAAGTATCAAAATCCGTTGTTTCTTCGTTTGTCAATTCCGCTGTATTTACCTTAATCATAATGTTATTCCATTCGGATTCAGCATTGCTCTTGGCAAATTGACCTTCGTAATATTTTTGTCGAATTGTTAAATCTAATTTGTCGTGATAATTTAAGTCAAAATATAGTGTGCAATCTCCATTTACGCATTTCGATAAAAGTTGTCCTTTATTCGGTTTAGGAAACAAATTTTTTAAAAATGCAGAAGACAACATTCCTAACTCTCTTGAATTAAATAATTGCTTTTTCATTTCCATACTAAAATCCGTTAAAAACAGACAATAATCCCATTTGGTGAAATTTGTCGTAATTATTTTTATGCTCAACCATTGGATTTAAGCTATAACCATTTTCATTTTTAAAATATGCTCCAAACGCACCTTGAATTCCATATTCGTCATCTAAAAAACATTGCGGATAACCGTCAAAAGAGAAAAGTAAATCAATGTTTAGTCCGTTTGAATTTAATGACTTGTCAAATTGCATAGCGTGCAAATGAGGAAAAGGTCCAATTTGGTCTATTACAGATTGAGGAAGTCCATTTGCTTTTAATTGGTACATTTCTTTAACCTTTTCAAATGTCTCTCTTGAAAAAGCAGAGATAACTCCGCTCTCTCGAATGTCCATAAATTTCACATCTACGTTTGAGGGATTAATTCCGCTCACATTTTCATAATCATCTTTAAATTCATTAAGAACTGTGACAGTTAATTTTCCTGAACTTAAAAATCCGCCATTCTCAAATTCATAAAATCCAATTGGTTTAAAATACATTCCGCTGTTGTCTCTACAAAGCATTTCAAGATTAATGTTTCCGTATTTAGCCTTAAAAAGTCGAAAAGACATATCTCGACTGTCGATTGGTGTTTTTTCAGCACCTGATTTGAATTGTGCTTTTGCTTTTTCTAAAGTGTCTTTTTCAAATAAAACACTTACCATTTCTTGTGTTGGTGTCATTTGGCTGTCTGTTTGTTTAAATGTGGCATAACGTGTTTGTATATGGTTTGTTGCGTGTTTTAAGCACCTAATTTAGCAAATAAAAACCAGATAGAAAATCCGCGAGGATTTTCGTAAGTAGGCTAGAACTAGCAATAAATTATATACGGTGTTAGGCAACGTTAATTTTCCATTTCAATTCAGGTGTTGACTTTATAAAATCAGCAAATTCATTGAATGCATTTTTATACCAATCAGCAATTTTTGAATCAGATTCCTCATCGTTTAAGAAGATTGAAATTTCTTTCTTTAGTTCGATTGAGATTCCATTCTTTCTTTTGTTTATTATAAAACGAGTTTCTTCTTTCTCAACTGCTTTTACAAAACTCTCAAATTGTTCATTGGATTTGTCTATCCAAATTCCAACATAAATTGCAGGATTGTTTAGTTGAAATCCATATTTTAATTCAGACCAACCTTTTTCTCCTAAAATATCTTTGAAATAATAGATTAATCTATTGTGCTTTATAATCTGTGAAGCACTTCTTGCGTCACTAATTTTCAAATCCGTTTTAAATGTTGTTTTAAATATCGGTTTTACTCTGTCAAGATAATTATTTGTTGTTTTTAAAATGCTTTGAAGATTTTCTAATGTTAAGAAATCTTTAGCATCAAATGTCAATTCTTGAGCCATATCTTTGCTTGTTAAGAAATTTATAAATTCGTTTGCTAATGTGTTTTCTTGAAATTGCTTCAAGAACTTTGCAATATGAAACCATCTTATTTGAATGAAATTATGGTGTTCATATTTCTTTTTGTCAAAATATTTGGTGCAATAAAAAAGTCTTGTTTCGTAACCGTTTTCAGCGTATGTTTTTAAAACTTTTCCATACCTTTCTAATTGTCGATAACCTTCCTTTGAATTTACTTTATTTTCCATAAAGCAAATAATATCTTTACTTTCAATTACAAAATCTACAATACAATCTTTATCGTCTTTAAGAGAATATTGCATTTGAGTTTTAAGCAAATAATCAGATTTAGGAAGTTTTAAGAAATCGTATAAGAATTTGTTTTTAATATCCTCTTCCAAATTCAATAATCCAACGAAAACTTCTGTCGTAAAATCCTCTAAAGGCGTTTTCGTTCTGTGTTTTCTATAAAGTTTTAAAAGTTGATTTAGCAATGTGTTTTCGTCTTAATGTTGCCTAACGGTTTGGCTATGCGTAGTTTGGGATTTTGAAACTATTAATTTTCAATTTACTACTAATTTTATTTAACGCTATAAACTTCACTATTAGCATGTTGCCCAAATTACGTATAGCCTTTGTTATAGCCCGTACTTGATTTCTTGTCTTCTTATTTTTTCTTTATAAAGATTCTCTCGTATTACTCTTATTCGTCTCCAAGATTCAATTCCTTTATCATCTAATTTTCCATTTGCATAACCTTCTTTTGTAATGTTTTCATTTAGAATATTTAATATCGGAATTATACCATTCTCAAAGAAGAAATTTAAATTCTTAGTCAATTTATAACTATCAATATTTAGTATTTCATAAAATTTATCAATTTTTCCCTTTAGAACTGAGAAATGCCCAATTGGAAATAGTTCAATAGTAACGGATTCCTCTTTATCACTTTTTTGTTTTTTCTCTAAATCATCAAACTGTTTCATTTCTTGAACAAGCTTATCATACTCTTCTCTATCAGATTTTGACTTCTCAACCGTATTTTCAATCAAATGTTTAACTTTATCTTCTGTAGTACCTCCATTTACAAGGAAATCCAGTTTTTGCTTTTGCTCTTTTAAATTATGAAAATCAACCAATGATTGTATCTCATTAATTACTTGCTCGGCTTCATCTTGTTTTTTTGCAAATTTCAACACTTCATATTTAGTCGATAGTGTTGCAATCAAATTTTCTATATGATAAAGACCTTTATAATTATCCGAAATTTTATTTAGGTTCTTAATCATTTGTTCAATCTGCTCAGAGTTGTCAATATGAATCGAATCAGGGAAGTCTGGTATTGATTTCTCAAATTTAACTAGCGAAGTATATACTATAAGCTCAAACCGTACCTTAACTTCATTAAGTTTGCACATGTTAAAAGCAAAGAAATCTTTTTCATCGACTATTTCCTTGTTCAATTCTTGATAGAAATTCTCCCATTGAGTGTTTTGAGACAACCAATCTCGTGCACCTTCGATTCTTAATTTTTTATTTGGTCCATTTTCAATTTCTAACGCATTTATTAACGCAATAGACTGAAAATGCTCCATATTTATTTTTGAACCCCAAAATAATAGATATTCACAACTTGCAATAAATCTGATATTTGAACTTATTGCTTTGTTGTCAATAATTGAGAACATCTCATTTTTAAAGTCATTGAATCCTTTTTCATTTAATGAATTGAAATACTTCTCTTTTGCTTGTTCTATTTGAATATAGTATTGTAAATGCTCCGATTGTTTTAATGAATTGAGAATTTCTAAATATTCCCCTTGTTTTATAAACCCAATAGAATATTTAACTAACGCATCAAAATATTTTAGGTGTTCCACTAAGTGAATAGGCAAAGACTCCTTTTCTCTATTAGCTTTTTGAAAGAATGCAAGTGAATCAAATAAGTTAGATGTATAATAAGCTGCAATCCCAACTGTTAGATTGTATAAAGGCGATGTAATATCTCCTGAAACTCTTTCATTCAGCAAAATAATATCTTTAGATTTTCCTTCATTAATTATGGTTAATCCAATTTTCTCAACTAAATCCACAATTGATGTCTCATCAGTAATTTTGTATTCTGACGTAATAGAAACCTTTTTTGTTAAATCTCCACTTTTACCAATATGCAGTTTCTCTGTTAGTTCTCGTGTTGCTAAAAGTCTATTTTTAACTTCTTCATAAATTTCATAAATTGCTTTTGCAGTTAGAATCTCTGAAGCGTGTAAAACATGTGAATCCTGCTCATTCCAGTCTTTATGTTTGCTCGAAAGCTCTGTTATGAAATCATTTAACTGTCGATAGTAGAATGTGTCATTTTGTTTTACATAGCAAATATAATAGGCAGGAATACCTGCGTTTAACAAATATTGAACATTTGAGGTATCAATCTGCCAGCTATAAGAACCATCGGTGTTTGGTTTTTTTGTTTCAGTAGCTTTTAGTTGGACAATAAAACGAAAATTTGTATAGTTGTTTTTGTATTTAAGTTCAATGTTTAAATCAAGCCCTTTATCTCTATAAATTTCTTCTCGAACCTCAAATTGTTTAACATCAAATAATGGTCGCAACTTGTCTTTTGAAATTTGCTCAAGTTCTTCTTTTTCTGAACGCTTTGGTAATTTTATTTCATCAAGTTTATTCATAGTTGCAATCTCTATCTTTGTATGGGCTATAACGTTGTTGTATAAGATTAGTTGCGTATTTTAAGAACTAAAGTTAGCAAATAAATCACAGATAGAAAGTCCGCGAGGACTTTCATAAACAGGCTTTTACTAGCAATTAATTTTATACGGTGTTGGGCATAGTTTTTTAATTTTCAATCCAACTATAAAATTTGATATTATTCCAACTATAAATTGAAATTGTAACTCCAGAATTTTCTTCGATATTCTGTGTAGAATAATCATTCAATATGTCAGCTAAACTGTTAAATTCGACTGATTCTGTGTATTTATAATATTTAGAAGGGTGATTGACCCAATTTCCATCGGTTGTCTCAGGATAAGGAATTCTTCCTTCTCCGTCAAATTCAAATTCTATGAAGTCAGGATTTTGTTCTATAATCGCTGAAAAATCTGTATAAATATTTGTGTTATTTGTATTAGTTCCGCAAACATAGGCAAATGAATTTTCAGGAATCCTAAAAGTTTTATTGTATAATGAAGTTGTAAAATTATTTTCGATGAGCGTTACAGATATTTTTTGTTCGTTAATGTCAATTGAATATTTATCAATTGTATTTCCATTTATAAAAGTTAATTTATTTGTGTTTATAGGTAAGTCAATATAAGAAATGGCAGGTCCAAGTGCGGTTAAACAAATTTCTGGTTCAATTATTTCATCAAACCTTATAATTAGTTCATTTCCCTTTATAAATTCGGTTGTAGATAAAGTATAGTTTACACAAGGAAAAATTTCAGAACTGATTAATTTTAGTTTTAAAATTGGTTCTTGAGTTTCATTAATTGTATATATTTCCTCTGCCATAAAATTTATTTCAGTTTCAATTAAGTTTCCCGTAATAAATTCAGAATATTCTGTTTCATTTGTCCCCTCATCATTCGTATTACAACTAAATATAATGATGGATAGGATTATTAGTGTCAGTTTTTTCATTATTGTTCTTTTTAGAATAGATGAATAAATTCCAAATAGGTTGCGTCAAATTATGCCCAACGGATTTGTATAAGATTAGTGTGGGAGTTGATAATCGCAAGATTATCAGCCAAGCACTAAGCTTATACTTATTTTTGTTTTTTAGATTGTCGACCTAAAAATAAGCAAATAAGTGTAA